>CAMPJV010000251.1 GCA_946886975.1 uncultured Taibaiella sp.
GAAAAGACAATAGTTGTGACCTAAACAGAAAGCCGGCAATGAGCCGGCTCTGCAACAAATATACTACTTAGATCATCATCAATTCTTATTGTTCACGAGCTTGTCGAGAGTCATCTGCGCAAGGGGGTGATAATTCATCCTGTACTTATTGTAAATGGTGCTTGCCATTTGCTGCTTGCCGGTCTTTACCATCTCTTCGTACAAAGGCGTCAGGAACTTTCTGCGCCCTACCTGGCTCAGGAACTGCTCCATGGCAGGAGAGGCAGGTGAATAGTCGGCAGCGACTGCCATGATAAACCAATGGTCAGCTATTTCACTGTTTCCAGATTGTGTGAAATGGAAAGCGTCGTCAAGCGCCTTCATCTGCTGCTGACTTAAGGGCTTTGGCATCTTCCTCATGAAGTGCAGCCATTCATGAGTTGTCCAGGTACTGGTAGTAAGCTGAGATGGAGGAGTGCCATTCAGGAATCTTTCTCTTTCTGTATCTACCTTGCTAAACCGTTCCATATCTGCCCTGGGAGCATTTGGCGGAATACCCGGACCATAGACCCAGGCATCAATGGTTAGTTTTTCCTCCAGTGCCTTGTCATCCTTAATAAGGTTGTCGCGCAGATACGAGAGGAACTGCTCCGTATTGATAGTCTTAAAGGCATGTTCATTGAAGTAGCCATTAAGAAACTGATCAAACCTTTCTCTGCCAACGTTATTTTCAATAAGCTTCAGGAACAAGGCACCCTTCTCGTAGGCCACATCGGTGAGGCCATCATCAGGATCCCTTCCGGTAAGGTCCAGTTTCAAAGGTGTATCTTTTTCATCCAGCTCGCCAATTGCTTTTTCCAGGTCCTGGTAGCCCAGTTCCCAGAGCATATCAGCGTAGCTCTTGTCGGTCATAGCCTCGGTAAGCCGCCTTTCAAAGTATACGGTGAAGCCCTCGTTCAGCCAGAAGTCATTCCAGGTGGCATTGGTAACGAGATTGCCGCTCCAGCTATGCGCCAGCTCGTGGGCGATAAGATTCACGAGAGAGCGATCACCGGCAATGATAGTAGGAGTTGCGAAGGTTAAACGTGGATTCTCCATACCACCGATAGGAAAGCCCGGGGGGAGAACAATTATATCGTATCTGCCCCAGCGATATTTTCCATACAACTTTTCGGCAGTTGAGACCATCTTTCCTACGTCAGCAAACTCATTCGCCGCTTTATCGATCATATTTGGCTCCGCATAGACACCAGTCCGCTCGTCTATACTCTTAAACCGCAGATCACCCACGGCGAGAGCCATCAGGTAGGCAGGGACGGGAATCTCCATTTTGAAGTGATAGATGCCACTGTCATTTACCTGTTGTGGATTGGTAGCGCTCATTAAAGCCAGCAATCCCTTAGGAACCTGCACCCTGGCGTCGTACGTATACCGGATGCCAGGTCCATCGGGAGAAGGTATCCAGGAACGCGCGTATATAGATTCGGATTGGGTATAGAGGAAAGGCTGTGTCTTGCCCAGGGTTTGTTGCGGTTCCAGCCACTGGAGTGCCCGAGGATTAGCCCCGGTCTTGTAGAAGATGGAGACTGACGAGGTCGCAGGCTTAATTGGGATAGAGAGAACGCTCCCGAGATGTTCTACTGGCGCTCCTACATGATATACAGCCTTCTGACCATCAACTAATATGCTGTCTATTGACAGGTCATAGGTATCAAGTTTCAGCGAGTCCTTCTTACGAGGGTTGGCAATTGTCCAGGTAGCCCGCCCTGCGATCTGCTTTTGGGTGAAGTCGACCCTGATATCCAAATCCAGGTGCTTTACTGTCACACTATCAGCATTTGACTGAGTGTGAAGGTCCTTTGTGGTAGCAGTAGCCGATTCCCCTCGCTGGTTTTTCTCGCTTAGGGCTTGTCCCCGACATGATAACATCAGCGGAAGTGCCGCAAGAAGCGCTAATGATAAATTTCGCATCAAATATTAGTTAAGGGCTCGAAAGATAGCAATTCCCGCCTTTATTGCCGGGCTGAACCTCATCAGCTTAGATTTAGCCGTTAAAATCTTTCAAAATTTGGAGGTCCTGTCCTAAGTAATATTTAAACTTTCTTATAAATTTGGCACATGGAATACGCAGAAATCACACAAGACGATCTTTTTGACTTAGGATTTGAGCCACTGGTAACTGAAAACCCTAAAACGATTGACTATGAACATAGTGAACTTGGCATAAGACTTTGGAAGGGAATGTATAGTCCTACGCCCGAGAAGAGCTTCTGGAAATGCGGCTATGGCCAGGACAAAATAGAATTTAAGTCACTTGAGCAGTTAAAAGAATATATGGAACAAGTTAAGGCTGGAGAGTAGGCCCGTTCTCAATTCATATCCAGGCCCGGAGTAGCAGATCATAAGTCATTTGACCCCGCTGTTAATCCGGGCTTTTTCATTAGATGTAAATTAGAAGCCTCCCTTCTTAACCTTACTTACCAGATGTCCTTATATACGACCAAGGCTCCCATTACAATTACCTGTCACAAGCGGCTTGCTCCCTACCTTGAACAAGAGGTAAAGGGACTTGGATTTGAGATTGAAGAAGTATTTGTTACAGGTGTTCGCTTGTTTGCAACGCTTAATGAATGCATTGTACTCAACCTAAACCTTCGATGCGCCAGCCAGGTGCTTTACAGCCTAAAGGCATTTGAGGCAATAGACCCAGATGATATTTACAGCCAGCTATTCACCTTTCCCTGGGAAGACATCCTTCCCGTTGGCGGCTATTTTTCGGTAACCAGCAACGTACAAAACCCGACAATAAACAACAGCATGTTCGCTAACCTGCGAGTAAAAGATGCAATAGTGGACAGACTGAGAGACAAACGCGGCTCGCGCCCTTCCACCGGCTCTGATCTTACGGGAGCGGTAGTGCATCTGTTCTGGAAAAATGAACAGGCGGAAGTATATGTGGACACCTCAGGTGATTCACTGGCAAGACATGGATACCGAAAGATACCTGGCAGGGCACCCATGCTCGAGGCACTTGCTTCAGCCAGCATTATGGCAACACGATGGGATAAGAAATCGCCCTTTGTCAATCCGATGTGCGGGTCCGGGACAGTGGCCATTGAAGCGGCGCTGTATGCAACGAACACACATCCAGGATTATTTAGAGAGAACTATGGGTTTATGCACCTGGAGGGATACGATGAATCAATATACGAACAGGAAAGAGGTAAGCTGGAACAACAAATTACAGATGTGCCGGGGTTAAGAATCATTGCCAGTGATTACAGCGAAGTAGCTATTGCAAATGCAAGAAAGAATGCCATTGCCGCAGGTGTAGCTGACATGATAGAATTCCAGGTTTGTGACTTTGCCGATACAACTATTCCTGAAGGGGCAGGAGGAGTGGTGTTTATCAACCCTGAATACGGAGAGCGACTGGGAGAGGAGACTGAACTGGAAGAGACCTACAGCCGAATTGGTGACTTCCTGAAGAAACGGTGCCGTGGGTATTATGGCTACATCTTTACGGGCAATCTGGACCTGGCAAAGAAGATTGGGCTAAAAGCAAAGCGCAGGATAGAATTCTACACCAGCACCATAGACTGTCGCCTGCTGGAATATGAACTCTACGAAGGGAGCAGGCGAGCCCCCAACCCTTCACATGAGGGTAATGCACAATAGATAAGTGCTTTATTTTAAAGCAAGCTAACGGGAGCTGGTTAATGACTGGTTAACGGACCATAGAAGCGTTTGGTTTATTCCTGCCGGAATTATTTTAGGGCAAACGATCGCATTATGGAACAGCAAGTCTTGCAAAAGATCCATTCAACTAATTATCAGTCAAAGATGAACTTTGATGACTACTTAAGTGAAGTATCGCTGGGCTTACAACTGATAAAGAACGATGGCGTAGAGAACAGGCATACCAATGCAAACGCTGTAAACCTCGCCCTGGAATACAATATGGAACTTATGATCGAGCAGCTTCAGCTTGGCTAGCTGGTCTCAAACTGACGAGGTCATCATAGTTCATTAAGCCTTTACCAATTTGAAGGCATGCGTCCACTGGTTCCGGAGAAAACCAGGTATACACCACAGCATGCATAAAGGTTCGATTGCACGGGCTCCGGCAGCTTTTCCCATATCTTCCGTTTCCCAACCAAACAAGTCTAATATTTCCTGAACCTCATTCTTTGCTTCCTGATTATTTCCACAGATAAACATGGAAGGCTTGCCTCCCGGGAACGATGGATTCACCATAAACA
>CAMPJV010000252.1 GCA_946886975.1 uncultured Taibaiella sp.
TGCTGAATGCGATTCACAAAGGCGCGTAGTAAGCCATTCGGAATGAAAAGGTAAGTGTGAAGGTAATGCGGTCTGCAGCCGAGCCTTGCCTTAGCCTCCAGCGCAGTTCGTCCCAATATTAGTTTCTCCTTTCTGAACCCAATAGCCTGCTCCACGCTGAAGAAAAGGATGTTGAAATAAAGCTGCAGCTCCTCATTACGCGAATAGTCCATCCCTATATAGAACATGTCAAAGGCCTTCTCATGGAGCCAGGCACTGAAAAAGGCGACGGGCCGCTCCTCTTCATACACCATCCAAACCTTCAGTGTATCAGGGAATTGTTCTTTCAGGAGCGGCAGGTATTCCGCATTCAGTATCCCTAAGCGGACTGTCTGTTTCTGACTGATGTTATTATACAACTGGAACATGATATCCTTCTGTTGCCATGTCTCGGCTGCCGTGAGCTCTTTTATCTGTAGCCTTTCCCACCCGTTCCTTATCTTTCTGAAACGCTGCGCATACTTGTGCTTCAGTGCCTTCTCATAATCCTGAACAGTTTGCCAGGCCTCATCCATGTCCATCTCCATAGAAATATCATTCCGCAGCAGGGAATATTCCGGAGCATAGTTCTGGAAGTAAGGCACCAGCGTCTCATCCATGTCTTTCACCAGCACCGCCATCGATCTGCTCTTGCGCACTACCTTGCGTATTGCCGCCTGGTAGAACTTGTATGCTTCAAAGGGAGAGAGAGAAGGCGACCAGTAAAAGGAACAAATATCATGTCGAAACAGGTGACCAGCGACTAACATCTTTGGATGGAACAGCGCAGAGAAAGTTCTCCATGCGCTAAACTGTGTGGGCTGCACCTGTTGTGCGTCAAGGTGGTAGTGCTTTAACCGAAATACCTGGAAGTAACAGGCAGCGACAGCTTTGCCATCCTGGTAAACCAATGCATATAGAAAGGTAAGGTCAGGAAGAGCAGCCTTTTCAGATACCAGCAATTGATCTGCCCGAAGAAAGTGATCGTCCGGAATGAGGCTACTCCAATCGTCAGGCAGCAAGCTGCTCGTCCCGAAAAGTAAAACTTCGGTGCCATCTGTTTCTCTACAATGCTTCACCCAAGCGTTTTTTCCATGGCAATGTGCGGGATGGTTACTTCGGTAAAGATATCGCCTATCGCCTTATACCCCGCCTTTTGGTAAAACTCCCGGGCGGTGATCCTTGCATGTAAGACTATCCTCTGGTAGCCTTGTTCTGTAGCGGCTTCTTCGGCTTCAGTTACCAGTATCCTGCCCAATCCCTTGCCCTGAAGAGCTTCAGCTACAGCCATTTGCCGCAGCTTTACAGCGTGTTCATCTATGGGATGCAACATCACGCAGCCCACTATTTCCTGGTTGTCAACGGCAGCAAGAATGATATCCTCTTCGTCATCACTGAGGTCCTCGGCAAATAGGTCCAGACCTAAAGGGCGACGAAGCAGCTTATTGCGAAACTGAAGCAGTTGCTGGTATTCCGGCGTGCCTGTTTGTATCTCCTTAACGATTACTTCCTTCATTGACGTGACATTCGCTATGCGAAAGATATGGAAGTCAGATTAGTATTTCAATTCAACCTCGGTCGTGTCATTACTGCGTACTGTGAATCTTTGAGTGAGCTCCGGTTCCAGCGGAAGCGAAGGGTTCTTTTTGAAGTGCGCCTCGTAGGTGCCGGGCTGCAGACGAACTTTCTGCCCTTCCGGATTGCCGTTTATGTCCATCGCATAGAAGCGAACGAACTGATCGCCCAGCGGGGTGTACAGCGAGATCTTTCCTAATGCAGTGCTATTGGTGAACTTAACAAACCCGGGCTCGTCTATGTCCAGTACAGCTGTAACTCCGAAGTCCAGATCTACAGTCTTCCGCATAATCGGAAGCGTGTTGATCTCTATGTGGTAGTTACCTGCGTCATATTCAATCAGCGATGAACATTTCTGAGTAATTGTCGGTCCTGGTTCAAAGTTCTTTCTTACCGTAGCTACGAATTCTGACACAGGCCTTTTGGGATTGCCCGGATAGTTGAAGCTTAGGCTCCCTTTGTGCACAAGAATGGTCACTTTGTTGGTGTTTGCAGGTTGCACGACCAGATCTTTGGCAACGTAATTACCTGATTTGCCTATTACAAGCGTAAAGCTGCCTGCAGGAACTTTTTGCGGATCAGGCTTGCCGCTTGCATCCGTGGTCCTGAAGAATTTCTTAACCTCTTTCCCGGTTTTGTTATCAATCAGCTGCATTGGCGGTGTGCTGGAGTAATATTTCCCCTTCCCATCCGTAAAATAGATCTCTAGTAAGGTTTCTGCTGAAGGCTCTGTTTTGGTGGTATAGCTGGCGTCGTTCTTCCCGGGAGCAGATGCTTTGGGAGCTGCCGGCTTCGCAACTGGAGGCTTAGGAGCCTGAACCGGAGCTTTTGACTGAGGTGGCGGTGTTACAGGTGTAGGTTCTGCTGCAGGCAAAGATATCCGCGGTACAGGTATGTTTTTCAGCTTTTTGGGAATGGACCAAAACAGGGCGTAACTGATTGTGGTATAGCTTACCGTGTTCATTTTCCCGATCTTCTCCCTTACAAATGGTGCTGTATCAACCTGGATCTTCGAGGGTGTTGGCGGCTGGGGTATTTCTTTAACCGGAACCGGTTTTGGTTCCTCTTTTACCACAGGCTGTATGGGTTCGGCTTTGACAACTGGCTTTGGCTCTGGCTGCTTCACAACAACGGTTGTCTCGGGTGCCGGCTTAGGAACATTGATGGGATCTACATTGATCTTCAGTGCGCTCGGAGAAGGTATGTTGGCTGCTTCTGACAACTTGGGCTTCAGAATAGGTATTGCTAATACCTTCCTGTAGGCTTCCGTGATGGTGTGAACCGTTGGTGCGATCTCACCGGGTTGCGACACCTGAAGGTAGGTACCCAGACAGCTATACTGATCCTTCAGTGGAGCATAGTCTACGAGGCTGACGATATATGGCTTAAACTGGATCTTTTTGTCCAGCAGTTGCTGAACAACTTTACAGATATCGCCACCACAGCTCTCTCCACCATCAGTTATCAGGATAAGGCTGTAAGAATAGTCCCGCTCATTTACAAAGTCCTGTTCCGCAGCTGCCTGGAGTGAATATGCAATAGGAGATACTCCCACAGGATGGAGGCTGGCGAGCCGCAAAGACATCTGGGTATAGTTATTCTTGCTGAAAATAACCTCCCTCCTGGTGTCGAAGCAGTTATTCTCCGGCACTCCATGCTCATGGCCGTACACCCGCAATGAAAATTCCACGTCCCTGTTAACACTGTATATGCTATCCATCAGCCGCAGGATAATGTCCCCGGCTGCACTAAACCTTTGCTTGCCTGGGGTCCATTCATTTACCATACTCGAGGACCCGTCAAGCAGAAGAAGGATTCTGGGTTGCTTGAATTCATCCTTTTTCTGTGCGAGGGTAAGTATGGGGAAAAGAGCAATAAAGAGGAAAAGCAATACGCAGCGGGCCAACATTTTCGATACTTAGACTACATCACAAACCTACGTCAATTGGCCGACTTTATGAATTATAATATACCCGTTAAGGGGTTATTTGTCAGGGGATTATCCTTAAGAAGTCGGCTCTGAAGTGGTTATGGTAAGCTTGTGCGCTTAACCTGGCAGATTCTATCTGTTCATCATGTCCCATTCCGCATTACAGCTTAATGGATGCTTTTCTTTCTCTCCCCAATTAGACCGCCAGACTCCCAGATTCGTCGGGCGGCAAATATTTTCGACTACTTTCCCAACGCATCAGGTGAAATTGTATGTCTTAGGTATAAATCAGGGTGAGGCGCTAATTTGCAAATCTTGCTTATCTTTAGTGTTAGTGCCCTGGTCGGCTGAAATCATCAATCCAGTAAATAAAAAGATAAAATAGAGTTTATGAAAAAACTATTTGCTATAATGCTCATCTTAGGTGCCACTGTGTTTACCGCCCAGGCGCAGAAAAGTCAGGAATATTACAGAGAGCTTGACAGGGTAGTGATCCGCAATGGCAAGCCGGTGTTGATGCACGGCGACAATGTCAGGCCTCATTATGAGGGCGTTACCACCGAGGATGGAGCGAAAGTTACCATCGATGGCGTTTATATAGCTCCGGACGGCACAACCACAAAGCTCCAGGAAGGAGACATCGTCTACATTACTGGCAAGCGTGGTAAAGAGAAGGCAGCTACTACCGATTCAAAGAAATAATATTA
>CAMPJV010000253.1 GCA_946886975.1 uncultured Taibaiella sp.
CATTCACATAGTGGGATTTTCAAGAACGAGTCCGACATCGACAATAGCCATTAACGATTCTATCAGGATTTCGATACCGTCTGCAAACCCATCGGTAACATTGCATCAAATTACATGTTCACTCCCGGACGTACATCATCAATAAAGTATTTCCGCCTAACCTCTTCATTTCTGATTCTGGCCCCACTCAGCGATATTTGCACCACCAACTCACTGCCTGATGTCAAATTTATTGTCGCAGATACAGCGTACTTTTGCGCCGTCCAAAGGGAAAAAATCGGAGATGCTTTCTAAAGAAACGCTGCTTAGGGCTTACAGGCAGATGATGACCGCCAGGGCAATGGCAGATATCTATGATGCGAACAGGCAAATATGTAAATATGTTCACAGCACATCTCGCGGGCATGAGGCTATCCAACTTGCCACCGCTTTCCTTCTTCAGGACTGCGACTACGTCAGCCCCTATTACCGCGACGAGAGTATCATGCTTGGCTTGGGTTTCAGACCTTACGAGTTGATGTTGCAATTACTTGCAAAGGGTGATGACCCCTTCACAGGTGGACGGGAGTATTATAACCATCCAAATGTCCGGCGAAAGGGCTTCCCTACTATTATCCACCAGAGCAGCGCCACTGGTATGCAGGTAATTCCTACCACAGGCATTGCGCAAGGTATTCAATACATCGAGACACAAAAGCTCATAGAATATAAGACGGCCCCAGTGGTTATCTGTTCTCTGGGGGATGGAAGTGTGACTGAGGGCGAAGTGAGTGAGGCATTTTCATTTGCAGCTCTTCATCAGCTCCCTATCATCTATCTAGTTCAGGACAATGACTGGGGAATATCGGTAAGCAGCGACGAGGCGCGGACAACCGATGCATACGAATATGCCGCAGGCTTTAAAGGGATTGAAAGAGTTCGGGTAAACGGTAGCGATTTTGTGGATAGCTACAAAACAATGGAATATACAATTGATTGGGTGCGCCGTGAACGGAGACCTATTCTGGTCCATGCGAAAGTCCCTCTGCTCGGACATCATACTTCAGGAGTAAGGAAGGAGTGGTATCGCACACCAGAAGACCTTGATAAGCACGCTGCTAACGATCCCGTTCCCAAGCTGAGAAAGGCACTCGTGCAGAGAGGGGTAAAGGAGAGCGCCCTTGATAATATTGAAAATGAAGAAAGAGCTTTTGCTCAAAACGAATTCGATGCTGCAGTTCTTGCCGCGGATCCTGATCCGTCTACTGTTGCCTCACATGTATTCGCTCCAACGCCTGTAACAACGGAAAAAGGTACCAGAACCCCTGAAGGAAGGGAAAAGGTAGTAATGGTGGATGCGGCCCTGCATGCCGTGGAGGAAATTCTCCAGGATAATCCGGAAGCTCTTTTCTATGGTCAGGATGTCGGGCGACGCCTTGGAGGAGTATTCCGCGAAGCGGCCACCCTTGCAGATAAGTTTGGTGACGATCGGGTATTCAACACTGCCATTCAGGAAGCATATATCATTGGGTCCACTGTGGGCATGAGTGCTGTTGGCTTAAAGCCTATTGTAGAAGTTCAATTTGCTGATTATATATATCCTGGGATCAACCAGTTGGTTACAGAAATAAGCAAATCATGTTACCTCACATGCGGCAAGTTCCCGGTATCCTGCATCATACGTGTACCTATCGGTGCATATGGGGGCGGAGGCCCGTACCATAGTGGCAGTATCGAAAGTACACTTGCTACAATTAAAGGTATCAAGATAGCATACCCTAGCAACGCCGCCGATCTGAAAGGTTTGATGAAAGCTGCCTATCTCGATCCGAATCCGGTTGTTATGCTGGAGCATAAGGGACTCTATTGGAGCAAAGTGCCTGGTACCGAAGAAGCAAAGACCGTTGAGCCTGATAGAGACTACATCCTTCCTCTCGGCAAAGGAATATCAGTTTTGCAGGCTACCAAAGAGTCAGTAGATAATGGTGAATCCATCTGCATTATCACATATGGCATGGGTGTCCACTGGAGCCGTAATGCAGCAAAACAGTTTCCCGGACAAGTAGAAGTGATAGATCTCCGTACCATCTACCCCCTAGATGAGGAGCTTATTTATGAGACTGTGAAGAAACATGGCAAATGTCTGGTACTTACAGAGGAACAGCTTCATAACTCGTTTTGCGAAGCACTTGCTGGTCGCATCAGCCAGACCTGCTTCTTTCAACTTGATGCACCAGTTCAGACTCTGGGAGCGCTTAACCTACCTGCGGTACCAATGAACATAGGTCTTGAATCGGCTATGTTGCCGAACATCGAGAAAGTTGCTGCTAAGATAGAGTCTTTGCTTTCATACTAGCATGATGATGGAAAAGTCATAAAATCTACATGGCTAATGTCCGTATGTTGAGCGATCTGATACTGAAAGCTTCTGGCTAACGAACTACGAAGGACGATTTTAAGTTTTTCGTTATTGACCTGCCCCATCTGATGAATGGTTTTTCAATGGCGTAGTAAACCCCAAGGGCAAGGATGGTAGTGATGGCAAAGCAGGCGAGTAACATAACAATCGGAGCTGTCCATTTACCCGGTAAGTATGTTCGAATAGCGGCCCAATATTCGAATGTGAGGCTTACTACAATCCAATGCATCAAGTAAACACCATATGAGATTCGCCCATAAAACCTGAAGATACTATGGCCTAATATGCGCTGCAGTTTCTCACTTTGCACAATGTAACAGAGAAAAATAAACGACCCTACAGCCGTATAAGTAAAGAAATCAAGTCGGATGACATCAGCAAAGTATTTGTAAGAAGGTCCCAAAGGTGAAATACGGTCAATGTGACGAATAGAGAAAAGGACAAATGCCACACCAAGTAGAAAGTACCTGTACTTATATACTGCAGTTGCTTTGAACTGATCACTCCGTATATCGTTAAACCAGGCGCTAATGATAATTCCCAAAGTAAAATGGATATAAAACTGGGAAATTAAGGGCAAAGACATCATAAGACACAATAATAGCCAGAGTAAAAGCTTTCTATGATACTTGGCAAGAACGATGGTAAATGGCGTAAGTAAAGAGAGAAACATCTCTATAGACAGCGTCCAGCCAGCAATAAAATGATTATGGCTTTTAGCCCACAATAACGACAGCTCCTCGTAGAACTGAGTATTGTCATCTATTAAGACATACTTCAATGTTTCACTGTTAAGACTATCTCGATAACCCACTAGGAAACAGACAACTATAGTAAAGCAATATGCTGGCCATAATCTGAAGACGCGGTTGATGTAAAACTTTCTGATGTCCAGACTTGCGTGCAGGTTTAAGTATTTGTAAGAGAGCACCATTCCGCTTAGTACAAAGAAAAACGAAACTGCATCACTTCCGTTGAAGATCAGACTAAGTATGTTAACGGCGGTTTTGTGTGATTCGTGCCAACGCCAACCGAAGTAATGATAAAAGAACACCATTAATGCGGCAATACCACGGGCCGCATCAAGATAGTCCAACCGGTGTGCGTGATTCAGGGGCTTGTCTACTGTGGCGCTAGATGACGAAGTGGTAATAAGGGACCTCAAGTACGTTCATTTTCGGTAAAAGTAGAAAATTAAACTCTTGAGGATCAGCATTTTCGATACGATTACCGTTTACCGCATTGTGGGATGTTGTTCTGATGCAGAAAGCAAAGAGCACCTTTGATTATCAGAAGAAGTAGTCCGTTAAGGCGGTAGAGGTGACGAAGTGGTTTTTTCGATTAAACTATCCTTTTAGAATTGCGACATTTCCTTCAAAAAATTTAATTGTATGTCAGTTGCTCGTCTGAGATATCTTAGGTATCACTCTAAGGTTTGTCCTGGTAATACTACGTCTGTTTTTAACTTCCCCAACGCTGAGCGAGGTCTTCCCAGACTTAGCGTCAGAACGACGACGACTTTTTTACTGACATCTAACGAATTTTGCTGGATCTAGTATAGAAACCATTCCCCCTGAGAATACTTTCATCCTGTCTATTAAAGAAAAAGGAGTGGAAGACTATTTCCACTCCTTTCATTTTATGCAATCGACTCGTTATCTAATAAGAGATATGTCATTCTTTAGGTAAACTCTGTCATCATTGGTACATGTCGCATCTAGGAAATAGACGTACACATCAGGCTTTAGTTCCATTCCTTTGAAGAATCCATCCCACCCGATTGATGGCTGGTTTGCAGGAACATTTTCCACCCTGTAGAGC
>CAMPJV010000254.1 GCA_946886975.1 uncultured Taibaiella sp.
AGCAAACATTCAAAATTAACAAGCTGTAAAATAAATAAGATGCAAAAAGGAAAGGCCCGGTTTCTCCGGGCTTTTCTTATGCCTGATAATTAGCCCGTCTAAGTCCATCTCATTTTACCCAACTATATTACATTTACAGGATGAGCACCGCCACTTCAATAAGGCTCATCCAACCAGTTTGGTGCTTTGCAGGAAAGCTAATGAATGTACCTTAGCTGCCGCTGGTCTTACTGTCCGGCGCGAATGCTCACAAAAATATATATTGATGTCAGAACGCAATGTCTTGTATTACATTTTCTCAGTGGTTCGTCTGCTGCTGTACCCCTTTGCGTTAATTTATGGTGCCATAGTATGGCTTCGCAACAGATTGTATGACGCAGGTGTCTCGTCTTCAGTAGAGTTTATCGTACCTGTCATATCAGTAGGTAATCTCTCGGTTGGCGGAACAGGAAAAACTCCCCATGTTGAGTATTTAATAAGATTGCTGCAGTATCAGTTTAAGGTGGCTACCATGAGCCGAGGCTATAAGAGGAGGACTCAAGGCTTTATTCTGGCAGACGAAACAGCTAATGCACTGCGTATTGGTGATGAGCCGATGCAGTACTACATGAAGTATCCCGAAGTGGTTGTCAGTGTTTCGGAGGAAAGGATGACCGGCATCCCTCGTCTGTTGCAAAGTGCTCCTGATGTGGACGTCATTCTGCTTGATGATGCCTATCAGCACCGCTCGGTCAAACCTGGTCTCAATATCCTTATTACAGATTACCAAAAACCATTCTATTCTGATTACATTCTTCCTTATGGACGGCTCAGAGAGGGCAGATCGGCTTACAAGCGAGCAGATCTAATCATCGTTTCTAAGTGCCCGCCAGCTATGAGCCCTGAAAAGGCTGAACAGATGAAGACAAGTATAAACCCTTTGGCTCATCAGCAGGTATTCTTTTCCGGCATAGATTACGATCAGCCATATGATCTCTTCACGAAGGAGCTTGTTATCCTTAGAGAAAAGAACGTTGTACTCGTCTGCTGTATTGCTCGCCCTGAGCCTCTCGTCCACTATCTGCGTGATATGGCAAAGGATGTACATGTTCTATCTTACCCCGATCATCATTACTTTCTAAGTAAGGATATGGAAGAAATTAAGGAGACTTATGAGAACTGGAACATCGGCAACAAAGTTGTAGTCACAACAGAAAAAGATGCTACCCGTCTCCATCTTCAGCATAAAAAACTAAGGTCTTGGGGCGTTCCTATAATTGTGTTGCCAATTAACGTCAGGATTTTATTCAACCAGGATCAGCAGTTCAACGATACCATTCTGAAGTACGTTGATCAGGCTGCTTCCGAGCACCGGGAGCATACGCTCTACTGAATATTCGAACGAGCAACGAACAGCAAACAACGAGTGTGATAAACAGGGTGAATTTTCCACTGCGTCTGTGCTGCGTCCTTACCAGTTCCTATTTTCAGGACATGAGACAAATATATTATTTCATACCAACGTTCTTCTGTGCTCTGCTCTGCCTCCTGTTCTCTCTTTCTTCCGACGCACAGCCTCCCCGTAAGGGTTGGATGGGTGCCATGGGAACATTTTCCGAGTCTGGCTTCGCTATTGACTCAGTGATCAGCGGGGCTACGTTTCAACTCCTGGGGGTAAGGAAAGCCGATACGATAACAAGTATCAATAGTAAGCCGGTAAAAGACGTTGCGTCGTATAACCTGTTGGTTGGCGATATAAGGACTGGTGAATCAATAACCGTTGAGTACCGCAGGGGTGGAGTAGAGTACCTCAAAAAGGTAAAGGCCATAATGCGTCCTTACGAAACCTCAGCAACTGCTGAAATAATGTACGGGTGGGCTCCTTCTGGTCAATGCACGCTTCGAACCATTGTCCGAAAGCCAAAGGTGAAGGGAAAGCTTCCTGCAGTGTTGCTGATTCCTGGATACAATTGTGGTAGTATAGAGAACTACAATCAGGGCAGTTATGGTGAGCTGATCAGATCCTGGCTGAACAGCGGCTTTGTAGTAGTCACCATCGAAAAATCTGGAGTTGGCGATAGCTACAATTGCCAGCCTTGCATGGAGGCCGACCTTGCTTCTGATATTGACGTATTCAATGCCGGATACATGTACATGCAAAACCTTCCTTACGTAGACAGTCGTAATCTGTTCATCTGGGGCCATAGTATGGGTGGAATTGTTGCGCCTGAAATAGCAAAGGTGCATGAGCCACGTGGTGTCATAGTATTTGCCACCGTTTTTCGTCCCTGGAGTGAGTTCCTTCTTGAGATGCACAGAGTGCAGTACCCGTTGGACGGAAAGAGCTTTGAAGAGACTGAAAAGGATGTAAGAATGATGCAGAAGCTTTATTATGAGTTTTTTGTACTGAAGAAGTCTCCCGAACAGATCCATCAGGTGCCGGAATATGCGGCACTGGCCGAACGGGAATTGGATTATAAGCAGGGCAGTTCCAATATGTGGGGCCGGCATTGGCGCTTCTGGCAACAAATTGACTCCCTTGACATGGCGGCAAGCTGGAGCGCGGTAAAGTGCCCTGTATTATCAGTATTCGGAGGCGCTGATTTCATCGCGTGTTCAGAATTGGAACATGAGCTTATTACCCAAACCGTAAATGCAGCTCATCCCGGACATGCCACCCATATTACCATCCCTGACATCGACCATCTGCTTATCCGTAATACTGACCGGAAATCAGCCCATGCTAACTTCAGCAACAAGGCCTATCGGGATTTAAATTTCCACAGTGGGTTCGCTGATAGCGTAAATGAATGGATCAAACAAATGCTCGAAAAGTAAGAGTGCTTGTCTTACTCTAATGGCATGATTCTGTAGTTATTAAGGTCTATTGTTAACTAGTTTAAACAAAATCATACATTATGAAACTTGGCAGATTATTACTCCTTGCTGGCGCAGCATTTGCAGCAAACCAATACCTGAACAAAACGGAAAAGGGCAGGCAGATCAAGAAAGATATTTCAGACAATGCGGGAAAATGGGGCGAGAAGCTGAAAGATTATGTAAGTAATAGAAATGGAAGCAGCTCCTCAGACTTGTTCAGTGATGCAAATCCCACAGGTAGCTCCAATCGGGGATCAGGATCACCGCTCTAAGTTGTGCATAGAATACTAGTCGAGCCAGGCCAGTTGCCTGGCTCTTTCGTTTCCACCATTCCTGTCTCTGTAGTAATCAAGTATTCATAATATAACTGCTTGCTTGGCAAGGCTTTTTTATCTTTACTGCTTAATGCTCCCTTCCAATACCAATCTTAATCAATTCGAAAAGGTAGAACATGGCTCATAAGAAGACCAAAAAGAAAAAGAAACTGGATAGTAGTAGCCATAATTTATTGACTGGTAGATTAGAGATCGTACGCAGTGGAATGGGATTTGTTGTGGTTGACGGCCTTGAGCGTGACATTTTGATTAAGGCTGATAAAATGGGAACGGCCTTAGACGGTGATGAAGTAAAAGTTGAGATTGTCAGGACCTCTCATAAGAACGGACGTCAGGAAGGTGTCATTCGCGAAGTAGTAAGGAGGCGCCAGCAGGAGTTCAGTGGACGGCTGGAAGTAAAAGAACATTTTGCCTTCCTCATTCCTGATAAGCAGAATATGCCTGTAGATATCTTTGTCCCGCTAAATTTGCTTCACGAGGGTGCGAATGGCGACAAAGCAATTGTCAGAATAATAGAATGGACGGAGAAGGCAAAGAATCCCATTGGGGAGGTTATTAGTATTCTGACCAATGAGTCCACAAACGAGATCGCCATGCAGGGCATTCTTGTTGATAATGGGTTTCCCTTACATTTTCCTGATGATGTAATGGAAGATGCTGCCCGTTATCCTGAAGGAGTTGACAGCAATGAAATAAAGAACCGACGAGATTTCCGGGGTACACTCACGATTACTATAGATCCTGTCGACGCCCGGGACTTTGACGATGCCATATCATTTAGGGAACTTACGGACGGCGTCTATGAGATAGGAGTGCATATCGCAGATGTGTCTCATTATATTGAAAAAGGTTCTCCACTGGATCTTGAGGCCTATCGTCGCGCAACGAGCGTTTATCTCCCGGACAGGGTTCTGCCCATGCTGCCGGAGCGTCTTTCAAATGAACTTTGCTCCTTACGGCCTGATGAAGAAAAGTATACATTTTCTGCAGTTTTCCATTTGACGAGGCAGGGGAGGATAAAGGA
>CAMPJV010000255.1 GCA_946886975.1 uncultured Taibaiella sp.
AATTAATAGTTAGGAGTAATAACGATGGCCTTTCGTACAGGTTTGCCCTAAACTATACATTAATGAGTTTTGTTTTCATTATTGCAATTGTTATACTCGGTGTAGTGCTGTACAAATTGCTTAGCCCCTCCGAAAAGACATACGCGTACACCCGTACAATGATAATAACCTATAAGCCCGATGGGACAGAACAGCTAAATAGAATAGAAGAATCTGGAATAATCTTCATAGCAGGGAAAACGGTCACTATCGATGGCGAGCCATACATATACAAATCCGCGGACCGGAAGAAGATTCAGGCGCGGCTGAATTACGACGGCGGCACTTTAAAGAGCATCAATCTCAGCCTACCCAATGAAGGTGAGAAGTTTTACTACGTCGACAAGATCAACAGTGTGAAAGACATAGTGAGGCGCTAGCCTATTTCCAAACCTGCCATATTTCTGATTGTCTTAACTTATTATATTGCGCCCTAACTATTACATTCGCAATCTAATCTTTCCAAATGATCCAGACAGATTACATTAAAGTTCCTTACGGCACGACCGTGCATGGAGAAGAAGAAATAGAAGCAGTGGTGAAAGTGTTGCGGACATCAACCCAAATGGGAAAGAATGTTCGGGAAATGGAGGACCGTGTCGCCACTCTTTATGATAAGAAGTATGGAATCATGGTAAATAGTGGCTCTTCAGCACTTTACCTTGCCGCCGACTTGATGAATTATGAGCAGGGAAGCGAAATCATAACTCCTGCACTTACATTTTCCACTACGGTAGCTCCTCAGGTAAAGCGTGGCTGGGTGCCGTCCTTCGTAGATGTGGAAGAAGGCACTTACAATATTGATGCAAATAAAGTAGAGGAAATGATCACGCCACGAACCAGGGCCATGATTATTCCCAACCTGATAGGAAATCTACCTAACTGGAAGCAATTACGTGAAATAGCTGACAGGCACAACTTGTTTGTGCTGGAAGATTCAGCCGATACGCTTGGCGCAGAAATTGACGGCGCATCCTCCGGGCGCTTTACGGATATGAGCACCACAAGCTTTTATGGATCCCATATAATCAATTGCGCCGGTAACGGAGGTATGTTGTGTGTGAACAGTGATGCATTTTATGACAGGGGAAGACTGCTGCGCAGCTGGGGGAGGAGTTCTTCATTGTTCGTTGAGTCAGAGAAAATTGAAAACAGATTCAATGTTGAAATCGATGGTATACCCTATGATGCAAAATTCGTCTTTGAAGAGCCGGGATATAACATTGAACCTTCCGAGATGGGCGCTGCGTTTGGCATCGTTCAGCTCAATAAATTAGGTCACAATATAGACAGCAGGACATCTCACTATGCCCGTATTCGTGAATTCTTCAGCCAGTACGAGGACTTCTTTATCCTTCCTAAGCAACTGCCGGATTCGCGTACCGGATGGCTGGCTTTCGCAGTGACTATTCGGGAGTCAGCTCCATTCATCCGGAGAGACCTGCAGATCTTCCTGGAGAAGAGAAATATCCAAACACGTACCGTTTTCACTGGGAATATCCTCCGTCAGCCAGGCTTTAAGCACTTACCTCATAAAGCATCGGCTAATGGTTATCCCGAGGCCGACAAGGTTATGCGCGGTGGTATGCTGATGGCTTGCCACCACGGCCTGAATGATGAGCAGATCAGTCATATTATGGAAAGTGTAAGCGAGTTTATGAAAGATATTTGATGGAGATTGTACTTATCTTTTGTTGTGTAAGAAGTTATATGAAAGCAAGAGCGGCAAGATTGAATGCCGCTCTTTGGACATTTTATACGTTTCTGGCAATACTATTCTCGTGGATAATTGGAAGTATCATCGTCACAGTTATATTGATCCTGCGTGATCCTTCTCTTCGCCATATGCTTACACAGCAGCCTCCGGACAGAGATGGCGTCATGAATTATCTTAAGACTCAAAATCTCCTGATACCGGAGATTTTCCTATTGTTTTGCGGGATAGGAGGATATTTGTTCATACATTACCTCATTGGCAAGAGGACAACATTGTTGCAAGACGATACTTCAGGAGAGTTGTAAACCTATACACCTAATAAGCCTTTCAGTTTGATCAATCCTGCCTTGCTTACGTTTACTTTTGCACCACAATGCAATAGTGCGATATGCCCATCCTTTTCGTAAGGGTCAATTCTCACAAGCTGACTTAATGGTATAATGTAGGATCTATGCACTCTTGCAAATTGTTTGGGATCTAACGAATCTTCAATGCGAGTAAGGGAATTTTTCTTCAGATAGCTGCCTGAGCGTGTATGGATCTTTACGTAATCATCGCTTGCTTCTAAATAGTGAATATCCTGCGATGGTATGATGCGTATGAGTCCATTGTCTTTCACAACTATCCGGTTTTGATACCCTTCATATACTTTGTCCTGTAGCAATTCGTTGAGCCGTAGCTGGCTCTTATTTCCTGCAAGCCCAAGACATTTCTGCATCGTCTTGTCGAAGCGTTGTCTAGTGATAGGTTTTAATAAATAATCTACCGCATGCGCATCAAAAGCCTTTAGCGCATATTCATCAAATGCGGTTGTAAATACCACGGCAGGAGGCTTGTCCAACAGCTCCAACATCTCAAATCCGCTTACACGCGGCATTTGAATGTCCAGGAAAATCAGATCCGGCTTATGTTCTTCGATAGCCTTAAAGCCCTCGAACCCATCAGCGCACTCAGCTACAATGGCCACCTCGTTGTATCCTTCAAGGAATGTTCTTACCAACTGTCTTGCAAGCGGCTCATCGTCTATCAGGATCACCTTAAGCATATTCTTGCGGTATTTTTAGGGTCGTGACAAAATGATGTTCGTCCTCCGTTCCTGGTACTGCAGCAGGATGCACCTCAAGAAGGTCTGTCCTACCATATATCAGAAACAATCTTCTTTCAATTCCCGCGAGGCCAAAGCCTGTTCCGGAGGCCGGACGATTTTGCGGATCGAAGGGATTGCTGATTCTTATTGTTAAATACGAATCCAGCAAGAATATTTCCATTTTAATGAGCACCTCCCCGGTCTTGCCGTATAGTCCAAACTTAATGGCATTCTCCAGGATAGGTTGCAGGAAGAAAGGAGGTGTAGTGGCACCATCAATATTCCCTTTTTCGTATGTTACTCGCAGTCTGTCTCCAAATCTTACACCCTCAATCGCCAGGTAAGCTTCGATATATTCCAGTTCTTCATTGATAGGGATATGTTCGCGTCCTTCGCGTTTCACAGAATTCCTTAGAAAGTCGGACAGCTTTCCAATCATTTCCTGTGCCTTTTCAGGCATCACCATAATTAATGCACTGATCGAGTTAAGGCTGTTATAGAGAAAGTGAGGCTGAAGCTGTTGCCTGAGCTTGAATAGTTCAGCTTCTCTGTGCAGGGTAGCCGCGTCCGTCATATTCTTGAACTGCTCTTCTACTACACCCATGCGTTTACTCACGGCGGCTAAACTTATTAGCCAGGTCGCAGCAACAGTCGAAATGATCAGCCGGGATAACAGCGATCGCTGTAATGAGGTAATGATGATCGTGTTCTCTTCAAACCACCAGTTCAGTATGAACTTGTCCAACATCCAGGCCACATAGCCCGCCGCTATACCAATGACAAATGAGTAGATCGATAAACCAACCTTTGTGGGATAATTATTGACGGCCAATATTCCTATCCAAACCATTAAGACGAAGGCAAATGAGCTTAACAGGCCATCAACTAAACTATCACTCCACGAAAGTCCGGTCTGCCTGACTATGATAGTTATAATAGCCCAGGCAATCCCTACCAACCACACGGGTAGCCATCGTATATTATTTATCGGACTCAATCCCATTTAGGTAAATTAATAGGATTTGATCTCTATCCCTCCGCAAAAGCACGAACCCTGAAGCACTAGGGTTTTCCTGTTAAACACGTTGGGTATGATCCTAATGGTACGCTGATCTTCCACACTGCCGAAAATAGGTTGGATCTCATTCTTTATGTCCCAGTCTGAGGGAACAAGGATTTCTATCCCGCCAAATGTCGCACGTACATCCAGTATGATTTCTTTATCAGAGCTATCCGCCTGCATCAGGTTAATCTCCGCGCCGCCAAATGTTGCTGTGACCCTGCCGCCTTTGAATTCTTTTGAGGTCACGATCTCTTTTCTGCCGCCAAACAAGATGTCAGCGTTAAGGCTCATGTTAGTCA
>CAMPJV010000256.1 GCA_946886975.1 uncultured Taibaiella sp.
CTCTACTATTGGGGAAATTTACTCCTGCTCCACCAGGTAAGACCCACTCTGGTATCTGTAAAGGTAGATGTGCTCATTTTCATTGTAAAGCAATTCCTGCTGTCTGCTCCACTGGGGCTTAATATCGAACTTAGTAAACAGAATATTGTTCCTGTCCGACATCCTGGGATTAAAGACGGTGCCGTATTTCCTCAGCAGTGAGGCATACCAGAAGAGCAACTCGTAACCACGAAAGGTCATTTCAGCAGGGCGGCCGCCAAATTCACGCTTATAACTATAGAGCAATGCTTTACCCGCCGGAGTAGTAGGGTCGTAGTAAAAGGGAGAGGTAAAGCTTACACCCACATTCGGGTATGCGTCTGCTTTCCTGAGTGAGGGGATGAACTTCCACGTGGGCATACCGAAAACTTCGAACTGGTAGCCTGAATAGCTATTGTACAAGTGCTGCAATAGACTCTCGGCGTAAGACGCATCCACGATCGGCATAATGATCACGTTCTTCTTCGTACTGTCCAGCAACTTGTCAAGCTGGCCCGGGACGGGCATTTTGTTGCACAGGACTTTCGTAAAGGTCTTTTCATCATCAGCAATCACGTAACTATACGCCTGGCTATCTGTCGGGTTCGTCGTTCTAAAGAAAAGGAGAAAGTTAGCTGGCGAATGCTTTTGCAGCGCCGCAGCTTTCAGCCGCTCGCAATGTGTCTTAAGCGTAGGCTGAAGCATGGTAAAGAAGGGATTCTCCTTAATGTCGGCATCGCTCGGGGAAAGGGCAGAAATAAAGTTCACATTAGACTTCTTAGCGAAGGAAGCTATAGCTTGTAGCTGGTTGGACTGAAGAGCTCCGATAATGAGATCAGTCTCCTCCAGCATATCCGACTTTATCATCGCCTCCGGAGAAAGATCCTGCTGAGTAATGTCATGAACATACACATCAATGTTGTAACCCAGGGCAGACAGGCTGTCTGCCGCCAGTTTTATACCCTCATAGAAGCTTAGTCCTGCAGATGCCTTTTCGGGTACCTTGTCCTTGAAAGTGGGTTTATTATTCTTCACCAGCTCATCGAGGTAAAGAGGTACCAGTACGTCTATCCTATAGCGCTCGCGAAGCTGGGTTTCAGGATATTCAATTGATTCTTTCTTTTTTGCCTTGGTTCTGGTAGTAGTCTCCGTCGCCTTCTTAGGAGGCACGGGCGGCCGGCGCACTGGCTTCTTCTCTTCCTTATCGAACCATTTTTTCCAGAACTGAGCCTGGACATCCGTTGGGCAGACCAGCAACATGGTCGCCAGTAAAAGAATGGAGCAGACTTTAGATCTCATAAGCAGTAGCAATTATTCCCACTCTATAGTAGCCGGTGGCTTGGAACTAATGTCGTACACCACCCTGTTTATTCCCTTTACCTGGTTAATAATCTCGCTCGAAACCTTTGCCAGGAACTCGTACGGCAAGTGTGCCCAGTCCGCGGTCATTCCGTCTACAGAGGTCACAGCGCGAAGGGCAACGGTAAACTCGTACGTCCTTTCGTCTCCCATTACACCCACACTCTGTACGGGAAGTAAAATGGTACCAGCCTGCCATACCGCACTGTAAAGTCCGCTGTCCCTCAGGTTCTGTATGTATATAGCGTCTGCGTCCTGCAGCATCTTCACCTTGTCTTCCGTAATGGCTCCCAATATCCTGATGCCTAGTCCGGGGCCGGGGAAAGGATGCCTGCTGATAAATATGTCATCAATGCCCAGCTCTCTTCCTATTTTCCTCACCTCATCCTTAAAAAGGAAGCGCAAAGGCTCTACAAGGGAAAGGTGCATAATGTCCGGTAGTCCACCCACGTTGTGGTGGGACTTGATAGTCACTGATGGACCATGAACAGAAACCGATTCTATTACATCAGGATATATAGTACCCTGTCCCAGGTAGCTTACATCTGTCAGCGAGACCGCCTCCTCCTGGAATATGTCGATAAATAGCCGTCCAATTATCTTACGCTTTTGCTCGGGGTCTGATACATCCGCCAGTGCTGTATAGAATCGTTGACGCGCATCCACGCCTTTGGTATTAAGGCCGAGGTGCTTATACCCCTCCATTACCTGTTCAAACTCATTCTTGCGGAGCAGCCCATTATCTACGAATATGCAATAGAGATTTTCTCCTATGGCTCTATGGATCAGCGTGGCCGCTACCGTAGAGTCCACCCCGCCGCTCAGCGCCATAACCACTTTTCCATTACCCACCTCCGCCTTAATCTTGGCGACTGTGTCTTGTATAAAGGTAGCAGGTGTCCAGTCCTGCTTGCAGCCGCAGATGTCTACGACAAAGTTCTTCAGCAGTTGCCGGCCATCCACACTGTGCGTCACCTCGGGGTGAAACTGAATAGCATACAGTGGTTCTTTCGCATAGTTCTCAGGCGCTTTATATGCAGCGACTGGTATGCTCTCCGTTCTTGCTATTACATTGAACCCCTCAGGGAGGTGCTTAATGGTGTCTGCGTGGCTCATCCACACCTGTGAACCGTCGGGTATGGTGGTGAGCAGAGGGTCAGGCATGAGTGTCTGCAGGTGCGCCCGTCCATATTCGCGGTGCGTGCTCTTCCCTACTTCGCCGCCAGCCTGTTGTGCCAGGAGCTGTGCTCCGTAACATACGCCGAGTACCGGCAGCTTATCTGCCATCTGCTTTATGTCTGGCTTCGGAGCATTAGCGTCGTTCACGGAAAAAGGACTTCCGGAGAGAATGATCCCCTTCAGGTCCTGATTATATTCTATAGCTTTCGTGCACGGCTGTATCTCGCAGTACACGTTCAGCTCTCTTATGCTTCGTGCTATAAGCTGGGTGTACTGCGACCCGAAGTCAAGAATCAATATCTTACCTCCGCTTCCTCCGCTGGCAGCAATAGGTCCGCTCTCTTTTGATGGTGTATTACTCATCTATTATACTTAAATATCATTACTGTCTCGTCCGACAACACCGTTCTCAATCCTCAAGGCCTCTCGTATTAATATGCAGGCTACGCCTGTGCGGGAGGACCATTAAATGTAAATGGCATATTCACCTGCTCAGAATCCTTTATAGCGCCATGGGCAGCCTCAAAGCGCTTCACGTTTTCCACCAGGGCCCGCATCAGCCTTTTAGCATGCTGAGGAGTCATAACTATGCGGGACTTAACCTTAGCCTTTGGCACATTAGGCATTACATTCACGAAGTCAATAACGAATTCTGCGAAGGAATGGGTTATGATGGCCAGGTTTGCATATTGCCCGTCAGCCATATCTTCAGTCAGCTCTATATTAAGGTTCTGTTCTACCTGGGGTTGGTTCTGTTGCATCGAAAGAAATTTAGCCTGCGAAATTAATGATTAAAAGTCTTTAGTAGTTAGCAGATAGTAGTTAGAATGGCATTTTGTAAATATTTGTACCTACTCCTCCGTGTCGCTACTCATTGTCGTGGTCCAGGCCTAACTACTCCGGACTAACTACTATCTACTCATTATCTTTGAAAAATGATTCGCTTCTCCATCGTCTTTTGCCTTATTCTCCTGGCTCTGCAAAGCTGCCGTCCCACGACATACACACCGAAGCCACGCGGATACGCCATGATAGAGTTCCCAAAGCACGAGTATCAACCATTCCATGACCAGGACTTTCCCTATACCTTCGAGTACCCGACATACGGCCGGATCGTAAAGGATACGCTCTTCTTTGGACAGAAGCCGGAAAACCCATACTGGATCAATATTGACTTCCCGGAGATCGGTGGGATTATCTATATATCATACAAACCTATAAGTGCGCAGCAGCCGCTGGGAAAACTGCTTGAGGATTCTCACGAAATGTCATTTACAGCGCACTCAAAGCGAGCGGACTATATCAATGAAGACGGTGTGTTCAGCAATCGGGAACGAAATGTATATGGAATATTGTATAACGTCGGGGGAAACGCCGCCTCAGCCTACCAGTTCATAGCCACAGACTCCGTGAAACACTTTATCAGGGGAGCCCTTTATTTTGACGTATCCCCTAATGCGGATTCGCTTAAACCGTCCAACGAATTCCTGAGAAAGGACATTGAGCACCTGCTGGAGACGCTTAAATGGCAATGATCGTTGCACGTTGTTCGTAATGCTTTCGGGGTAATAACACTGCACGCGCAATAAATTCAATATCACTAAATAAGTGTCGGGCAACGAACAATGGACAAGGAACAT
>CAMPJV010000257.1 GCA_946886975.1 uncultured Taibaiella sp.
TTCGCCCTTCGACTCCGCTCAGGGTGACAGCTCACCATGACAGGCTTTATTCGGCAATATTGTCTGAACTGGAATTTTTGGGATGGTGGAATTTTTGAAATGTTTGGGATGCAGTAGGGAATATCCGGGACAGAAGGGATTATGATGGTTTTAAGTTAGGGAGATGGGCGGGAGTTGACAAGTTGAGGGGTAGCTTGTTCGCTGTGCCTCCCACCCCGGTCCCGGCAGAAGGAGCCGTGACCACCCCTCCCTGCGAGGAGGGGAGTCGTTGTATTGGTTGTGAATTCGCGGATCGTGAGATCGGCTGTTAAACTTCACTATTTGTAGCCGCAAGTTGCAACCTTGCGGCAGCGGGGGAGCGTAAGCTGATTATGGTATGTGGTGCACGAGCATTGCGAGCGCAAAGGGGCTGTCCGACATTCTTGCACCAACAGATGGAAGCACTTGCGGCGGGAGCCACCGATCAGGAGATCGGGCTCCGGTGCGACGTAGAGGAAGGTATACGCCGGTCAGAGACCGGTTATCTTGTTTAAACACCTATCGTGTGGACACATCTTTATGGATATACCACCCCTGCATGACCATTTTGAAGTTGTTTAATCCGGTCATTAGGGTCGTAATTCCTGGATGCCTTCTGCTTTCATATCCTTTCCAGCCCCCCAACCGAGCTATTGCCCATGCGTATCTGATCAGGGTATTCTTGGGGTAGAGATTTTTTTGCTTTTCTGTTTTTCCTTCAAGGCGGAGTATTTGATGCTCCAAAAATTCCTGCTCTTCCTTGGTAAAACAGCTATCTGCCTCCAATTCCAGTTCAGGCTCCATATAGGCTAGCCTCATCAGGAATAATTTAATAGCCGTTTCCATGATCAACAGACACATCTTCCTGATCGATCCTGCATATTCCAGTTCAGAGGCTTCAATATTGTATCCCTCCTTTTTCAGCAATTTAAACACCTCTTCTATTGTCCAACGCCAACTATACCATTCAATGCACATCTTTGCTATGGCGACATTCTCCACCGGTATTGTGGTTAACAAACGCCAACAAATTTTATCGGCACCATTATGACCGACTTCCTTTGCTTCAATTAAATGCAAGTTGACGGTTGGCCTAAGCTCTTTGCTTGCAGCATCTGTCCGGCTAATTTCAACTTCTTTGAACCTGATCTCTATTTTGGCATTGCGCGCGTTACGTTTCTTTTTAGCCGGAACAAAAATTTCATAATCCCCTTTAGCCTCCTGGTCCGACAAACAACTGAATAGCTTGCTTTTATCTGTTAACCTGCGATCTGTACGAGCTCGCACCAATAAGTCAGTTTTCAAATCCGGAATTAATGCGAACTGCTCATAAATGTCACCTTCTCTGTCCTGCACAATGACCATACCTTCTACAATATCAGACAGAGATGCTTGTGTGTTTTTTGATACCTCGATCCATTTATAGGACTCTTTGTCTTCTATTGGCAACTTGTTATAGGCTCTTTCATGTTTAGATCTATATTCTAAGGGCCTGTTCCATACTTTAATATCAGCGTAACCATATGGAATACCGTCTCTGGCATCTAACACCAGACTAGGGTGTAAGAAAAAGCCCAATCCCAAGTTCTTTTTGGCATTGGTGGTGCCGATGTGCTGATCCTTTTTTATCCTGCCCGCATGACTTATCAAATTTATTTCAGTGGTGTCCTGCAGGCATACAACATGCTTTCCCCTGCAAGCTGCCCGACAATTACCGATCAAATTACTGACAATGTCCTCTTCGCTTACCCTGTCATTTTGAAGAAAACGATAAAATGCCTTGGCTTCTGCCTCATCCCGGGCTAATTGGCGTATGGAATGGGCGCTTTTACTGAATAGATCATCCAAGATCTGGTTCCCACGCTTCAGTAGCCTTCGGTCGGCTAATGCTGTAATCTGTCTTTTTTGCATCTACTGCGAAAAATATGCAAAAAGATGTGTCCACACGATAGGCTTGTTAGCGGGACGCGGCGGGAGGAGAGTTGCCGGAGCCATGCAGACGCTATATGTTTGGAAGGGTGGGGACAAAGGCTAATTTTGCGGTATGTCGGTAGAAGAAGTGGAAATACTGGATAAGTTCAGGGAACTGCTGGATAGAGGTGATAAACCTGTGCTAAAAGCCTACCTGGACGAGCAAAATATAAGTGCTGTTGCGGAGCTGATAGGCGAGCTGCCGGAAGAGCAGTCGCTTATTATTTCTTCGTTATCGGTGCATCGGGCAGCGAGCACCTTTAAGATACTCGACTTCGGAACACAGAAGGAACTGATACGGGACCTGCCACCATATAAGACAGCGGAACTGCTGAATGAACTGCCAGCGGATGACCGTACATCGCTGCTGGAAGAACTACCGAGCGAGGTGGTGAAAGAGCTAATACGCTTGCTGCATCCCGAAGAGCGAAGGATAACGCTGGAGCTGCTGGGATATAAAGAGGGTAGCGTGGGCAGGCTGATGACGCCGGACTATATAGCAGTATTCAGAGACTGGACGGTGCAGGAAGTACTGGACCATATAAGGACCTTTGGTAAAGACAGTGAAACGATAGATGTGGTGTATGTGATAGATGACAGCGGGCGACTGGTGGATGATATAAGAATAAGAGAGTTTCTGCTGGCTGATACAGGCAGAAAAGTATCGGAGCTTGTAGACGGACGATATATAGCCCTGAATGTGAATGATGAGCAGAATATGGCCAACGAAGTATTTAAAATGAACAACAGGGTGGCCCTGCCTGTGGTAGACGACAAGAATATCTTGCTTGGTATCATCACCATAGATGATATACTCTGGGTGGCGAGTGAGGAATTCAGCGAGGACATGCAGCTGATAGGTGGTACCGAGGCACTGAACGAGCCGTACCTGGATGTGTCGATCATGAAGATGTTTAAAAAGAGAGTGGGCTGGCTGATCATCCTCTTCCTGGGGGAGCTGCTGACGGCGAGCGCTATGGGTTATTTTGAAGATGAACTGGCCAAGGCCGTGGTACTGGCGCTGTTCGTTCCGCTTATCATATCGAGCGGAGGCAATAGCGGGTCACAGGCAGCTACGCTTATCATACAAGCACTGGCAGTGGGTGATGTGGCGCTTAGAGACTGGTGGAGAGTGATGAGGAGGGAAATAGTATCGGGGCTGTTGCTGGGAGGAGTATTGGGACTTTTAGGCTTCCTGAGAGTAGGCGTGTGGGGCGCATTTACCGGCAACTATGGTGAACACGCCCTGTTGCTGGGGCTGGCAGTTGGTATTACGCTGCTGGGAGTGGTACTGTGGGGGACATTGTCGGGATCGATGCTGCCGTTATTACTGAAAAGATTAGGTGCTGATCCCGCGGTATCATCAGCACCCTTTATTGCCACGCTGGTGGATGTGACGGGACTACTGATCTATTTTTCGGTGGCCTTTGCGCTGCTCAGTGGTTTGATGCTTTAAAAAAACTTGTTTATGGAAACGATCAGTTGGGCAGATTTTGAAAAAGTGGAGATAAGAACGGGGACAATAGTGAGCGCTGAGATCTTTGAAGGAGCTAAGAAGCCGGCTTATAAACTGACCATTGATTTTGGCGAATACGGGGTGAAGAAGTCGTCGGCGCAGATAACGAAGCTGTATTCCGTGGAGCGACTATCAGGAATGCAGGTAGTAGCTGTTATCAACTTCCCGCCCAAGCAGATTGGCAGGTTTATGAGTGAATGCCTGGTGCTTGGGGCAGTAGACAACGATACAGTCAGCCTATTGACACCGAGTGTAACGCTCAAAAACGGATTGCGAGTTGCTTAGGGGTGTGCGATGAAATAGTATTCTGAATTTTTGTCGTAAATATTTCTGAACTGCTCTATAGAAAGAGCGGGTTTGCTACTTAGCCAGTCCTTAAGACGGGAAATTTTAAGTCCGCAAGAGGAGAGTAGATTATGTACTTTTTCGGGAGTAGAATTGTAGAAATCTGAAGCTCCAAGTCCGTGTTCGAAGATCACTACCGGTTTGTTCTCAGTCATTACACGCTTAGCCCCTTCCATTACTAATAACTCACCACCTTCCACATCGATCTTCATTAATGTAATAGGAGTACCTGCGGGAATTACTTCGTCGAGCAATTCAGTCTTTACAGTTATTTGTGTGTCCTCTTCGTTACTGCGGTCATATTTGCGCTTTATGAGGCCACTGTATGATGGGTTTGAAAC
>CAMPJV010000258.1 GCA_946886975.1 uncultured Taibaiella sp.
TTAGCAGTTTGTCCGGCAGCGTCATGCGTTTCGGCCCATGGGAGATGTGCGTAGTGCCCTATCTCGTTTTCACGGAACTGAATGAGTTGTTGCGGGTTCTTCGCAAACTCACTGAGTGTATACTCATGAACAATGGGACGACCCTCATAACTATGGTGGGTCTGTGTGATAGCTATATCGTGGAACTCAGCAGTCTTTTCAATTGTTGCGGCCGCATAGTTGTCGAAGGTCATTCCATTCCATACCAGGAAAGGATAGGCATTCTTACCAGTGTTCGCAGCAGCACGGCCAACCTTAGCATCACGGCCATAACCGACAGCGATAGCGACGACATCGTTATGCATACCAGGTACAACTACAATCGGCAATGAGGTAGTAACACCGTTAGTAGTCACCTTGATGACATGCTTCTTTCCGTCCACCTCGTTGATACCAGTCAACTCAGCCCCGAGATCGAAGGCTGTCTTTGGAGAAACGCAAGCGTAGTTGTCCCAGGTAGCTTTGGTAATCGGATCAGGCATTTCCTGGAGCCACGGATTATTACTCCAGCAGCCACCGCGGCCAATGGAAACCTTCTCATAAACTACCAGTTCCTTTTGTCCCGCTCCCTTTCTCGTCTGAATAGCCGAAACAGCCGCGGCAACATTACCTCCGAAACCGGCACCGCCCATTGACATCTCACCACCCGGCTCGATGACTCCTTCCTGGAGGGCACGGTCAAAGTTCTCCTGGCTACCAAGCTTACCGAGCCAATATTGATTCCAATACTGACCATACGTAGTGGTTGCACCAGCCCAATTCAGCAAACTATCCTGGAAAGCGCGGGTCTTGAAAAGAGGCGCAATACCAGGTTGCATCAAGCTGTAATAGCCGGTTTTAGGCTCAGCATCACCCCAGCTTTCGAGGTAGTGATGATCCGGGATAACATATTTACAGTTCTGAGCAGTCTCATCCATGCGATCGGCAAAGGACACTGTCAGAGGAACTTTCTTTAATCCTTCTGCGAACTTGGGTCCCTGGAAGTACTCATATACAGGATTTACTCCGTGGATAAAGAGTGCACCAACCTGACCGGCGTTCATTGCATTGGTCAGGGTTACGATGTCGGCATCTATACCCTGCTTGTAGTTACTTGTAGCCGCCCAGTTGATAGTAGTGCCGTTTGCGCCTACCTTATCATTGATTGCATTGATGACCGTCTGAACGTTTACGTCGTTAGAGCCACACACTACAAGGCCATTTCCTCTTCTGAGGTCATTAGCCGCCTTTACTACAGTGTCATTAAGCTTCTTGCTGGGCAGTGAAGGAGCAGTACCAGAGGTAACCGCATTGTATAAGGCCACAGCAACAGCACCTATTTCAGAAGGTTTGCAAACAGCTCTTTCGTCCGCTTTTGCACCTGTAATAGTGTGGGTAGGCTCTATCTGGTAGTGCCTTGACATAATAAGGTGCTTTGCATTCACCTTACGGCCTGTACTATATTGTTTTGCATACTCTACGGGAGAGATCCAGGTGCCTAAAAAATCAGCACCGAGACTTACAATAGTCTGCGCTTTATCGAAATGGTAAGAAGGAAGCGCACGTTTGCCGTAGCTTGCTTCATTCGCCAACAGCATGCCCGAATAAGACACCGGGTCGAATACTATGTGCTTTACATTAGGATATTTAGTCGTAAACTGGGTGATAACGTCTTTGGTCGTAGGGGAGATAATGCTGCCGGTCAACAGATAAGCAGGAGCTGAACTAGCAGCCATAGCTTCCTTAACCCTGCGGTCAATTGCTTCAAAAGTTGCCTCATGACCTTCAGCATACGGCTGGCGCAGGCGAGCCTTATCATAGAGGTTCAGGACCGATGCCTGAACACGGGCCGAAGTACCGCCGCGAGTGATGGATGACTTTTCGTTACCCTCTATTTTAATAGGGCGTCCATCGCGAGTCTTTACGACCACAGCGCAATAGTCACCGTTATCTACAAATGTGGATGCATAATAGTTTGGAACACCCGGTACGATATCCTCTGGCTTGATAGCATAAGGAATGACCTTGCGTACAGGCATTTCGCAACTGGCCGCAAGCACTGCAGCAGCAGTACTAAAGCCCAGGTATTTCAAAAAGTCGCGGCGGGGAGTGGTAGCCTCAAGAAAACTATCACTCAGATCTTCAGGCAATGACTCCTTAAACTCATTATCAGCGATCTGTTGGTGAGCTGAGGTACTATTCAGCTCTTCCAAACCCTTCCAGTATTGTTTTTGACTCATAAGATTGATTCGGTAAAGTGTGACTCCGAATAAATATTTTAATGAAACCGTACTAACTAACCCAATTACCTATTAAACTAGTAGTGGCACTTCTGACATTCAAGACCACCAATATCTTCTACCGTTACACCTTCGCGCTTACCAGACTTAATTTCTTCGTGGTATTTCTCGAAAATGCTATAGTAATTATTGTTTGCGAACTGTACCTGCGTCTGGCGGTGACAGTTGATACACCAGCCCATAGACAGCGTAGCCGCCTGATGCACCTCATCCATTTCATGAACGTTGCCGTGGCACTGCTGACACTGCACCTGCCCTACTTTTACGTGCTGGGAGTGATTGAAATAAACGTGATCCGGGAGGTTATGGATCTTTGTCCAGGCAATAGGCGTTGAGATGATGTTACCATTCGCATCACGGATGTAGTCTTTCTTAGCCGGGTCCCAACCGGCGTACTTGTATAGCTTTTGTATTTCGGCCGTCCCATCTACCTTCTTACCCTCCGCAGTGATAAGCTCTTCAGTTCCAGTGTATTCGCTGATCTGCTTGTGACAGTTCATACAGACGTTTGCAGAAGGGATCATCGCCTGGCGACTCTTTTCGGCACCTGCGTGGCAATAAAGACAATTAATCTGGTTTACACCTGCGTGCACCTTGTGAGAATAGAATATAGGCTGCTCTGGCTGATAGTTCTGCTGGCGACCCAGCTCAACCGCACCATCTACTAACCAATAACCAGCAAGGACAAACAGAATGATACAGGTAAGAGCTATTACTACTTTGTTTCTGTAAAGCGGTATTTCCTTAGAGTTTGGAATGCCTTCCTTTTCATTGGCTACTCGCTTAAGTCCCGTATTAGCACGCCATAAAATAATTACAAGAGCAAGCAGGAGAAGTGTGATAACTGTATATAACCAGCTGTTGCTGTCGGTCGTCTGCCCAGCATCGGTTTGAGCACCTCCCGCGGCCGCGGCTGCAGAAGGCGGCTGAACGCTATTCACATAAGTAAATATCGCATCGATATCTTCGTTGGTTAACGAAGGGAAAGGTGTCATTACCACCTTGTACTTGTCTACCAGTTCCTTGGCGTGGGCATCTCCTGAAGCGAGAACAGCTGAGGGATTCCTTACCCAATCGTAGACCCATTCTTTTCCGTGGGGATGCTGATCGGTGCCTTGAAGGGCCGGCCCTGTGGATTCCTTAAGGGGATTGTGGCAGCTGGCACAGTTTGAATTGAAGAGTGCTTTACCATCTGGTTGAGCAAGAGCAGAAAAATTGCAGAGGAGCAGGAGTACTATTGACGCTAAAAAACCTTGGGCAATTTTTCGGAGCATTGGCTTAAAAGATTCTGACACAGGAATAAATTTGAAAATTAACTTTCCCTTTAGACAAAGCGTGCGCAAAACTACAACACAATAATTAAAACTGGTACACATTTATGAAAAAATGTTTCTCAGTACTGGCGCGGGTTTCAGGGGATATTTGCATTAGAAATAAGATGATTGTCATTTTATTGTCAGGTGAGAAAGCGAGCGAAATCAGGCTATATTTAACGTCGCTTTAGTGACCAAAATCATAGGGTTAGACATGTAAAATGTTGTATTCGAAGCCGGTCAACTATTCCGGCCCGGTGCATAGGCTATTAGTGCCCATCTACTGAACAACATTATACAAGTGAGAATTATACATGTGTAACCCCAACTTATAACTATCTCTTAGAGCTCTTTTAGACCCAACCGGGCTGCTTCCCATTGGAATACCTACCCTTTATAGATTCATTCGGGAGCGGAAGGAGGCGGAAAGGATGTCCTTCATGGCAGAAAAGGGGATGAAAATGTTGATCTGGCCGGCAGCATAGGCGGCAATCTCGTAAGGGTTGTAGACGAAGGTGATACCTGTCTCACTAAA
>CAMPJV010000259.1 GCA_946886975.1 uncultured Taibaiella sp.
ATACTGGCAAGATTTACAGTCAAAGACAAGGAAGAAGTGATAAACACACTAAGGGAATTGCTGGAAGAAGAAAAGGTCAGCAGGACAGATGAGGGCTTATTTTATATGGTATAATAGCAAACTAATTGACTTGCAGGCTTGTCTTAAAGGTGACCACTTACAATTGACCGCTAATGAAAGGATTCCTATTTCTGCTATGTCTAACAATGTCTCTCCAACTTGTCGCAAAGGACGGATACAAGATACAGCTAAAACTTACGGACCGAAAGAATACAATGGTATACCTGGCGCACTATTTCGGCAAACCTTTCCCTACCATTTTCAAAGCAGATTCTATCCAACTGGATAACAAGGGGGAGGGAGTATTTCTAAAGAAGGATACTATAGTCGGGGGGATCTACATGATCCTGCCTTCAGACCTTAAGAACTACTTCGAATTCCTGCTGAACAATGGAGATGATATTTCGATTACCGCCTCGATAGACCATCTGCCAAAAAGCGTAAGCTTTAAAAGGTCTCCGCTGAATGATGACTTCCGGGAATACCAGTCGTTCGTAACTAAGTATGGAGCACAACAGCAAGGCCTTCAGAACGAACTGGCAAAGGCAAAGACCAAGAGTGACAGCACGGCTATTCAGGACAAGATGCGCGAGCTTGCAAAAGAGCCGGTAGCGTACAGAAGAAACTACACAAAGACTCACCCGGGCAACCTTCTATCCAATATATTCAGCGCGCTGGAAGTGCCTGAAGTGCCGAAGGGCAAGCATCTGCTGCCATCCGGAAAGGAAGACAGCTCGTTTGCCTATAGATATTATCGAAGTCACTTCTGGGAGCACTTCAACTTTAATGATGACCGGCTTATCCACGCCCCTCTGCTACAGAACAAGCTTGATGAGTACTTCAACAAAGTAGTGTACCAACAGGAAGATAGCGTGATAGCAGAAGCAGATAGCATCCTGGCACGCATGAGAGGTAGCAGGAATCTGTTTATGTTTACGCTGAACTGGCTGAGCATAAACGCTCAGACAACAAAGGTGATGGGTATGGATAAGGTGTTCGTGCACCTGGTAGAGAACTATTACATGAAGGGAGATGCTCACTGGCTAACAACAGAGGAACTTGCCAAGTATATCGAACGCGCACAGAAGATAGCCCCAAATGTGATCAATAACCCGGCGCCGGAGCTGAAGGCATTTGAGGAGGATATGACACCCAGGTCCCTCTATGACTTTAAGGCGAAGTATACGGTACTTGTTTTCTACTCTCCTGACTGCGGGCATTGCGTGAAGGAGATACCAGTACTGGACTCGCTTTACAAGACCAGCCTTAAGGAAAAGGGTGTGAGGGTTTGGGCCTTTAATGTGGACAAGGAAGAACTTAAATGGCGGACCTTCATTACTAAACACAAGCTGGATGACTGGCAGCACATATGGGATCCCAAACACACCTCCAGGTATTGGGCGTATTATGACGTGCAGATGACTCCCTCTATCTATGTGTTGGACGAGCACAAGATCATAAGAGCAAAGAAACTTGACGTAACCAGCATTCCAAAGGTGATCGAGTTTCTGGACGACAAGGCAAAAAGCAGCAAGCTATGATGCAGCTGAGGGCAACAACGTTAACTTAACTTACCTAGGGCTTGTTCAAGTCCGTGCAGCATTTCTGAAAGCTCCTCCTTCTTACAGGTGCCAACACTCAGCCGATACCATGGCGAGTTTCTGTCTGCACCGAAAGCGTAGAACGGCACTACAGCAAGCTTCGCCTCGCTCAAAATATAATTTGTTACATCCTCTTGGGTCTCGATGAGTTTCCCTGCGGACTTTCCCGTAAGGTCGAGCTTAACGGTGAGATATATTGCAGCCTGTGGTGCTACCGCATCAACGGGATAACCTTTTTCCTTAAGCCTTTGCAACCCGCTATAGATGAATTGCAGCCTTTCTTCTATCTCCCTTCTAAAATTGCCAAGGTAGTCCCTGATAGCTTCAGGATTCTTGAGGAATGAGGCTGTCGCTTTCTGCTCGGCCATGGGGCTCCATGCGCCGATATGACTAAGAAGAGCCTTCATCTTGTTAATAATTTTGGCCGGGCCAAGCGACCATCCCACTCTGACGCCAGTGGCGGCAAATGCTTTTGATATCCCATCTACGAAAACAGTATACGCCTTCATTTGAGGTCTGAGAGACACCGGATTGTAATGGACAGTATCCCCGTAAGTAAGCGTCCAGTACATCTGATCAAACATGACGAATAGCTTCTTCTCCTTTTCTCCTCTGCGGCTATTTTCCTCAAGAACAAGATCGCATATCTTCTCCAGCTCAGTCTTGCCCAGAGTGGTACCAGTAGGGTTCTGAGGCGTGCAGAGGCAAAGCAAAGAGGCGCCCGGCAGGTGTGGGGCGATGTCTGCCGCAGTAGGCATGAAGTTGTTCTCTGGAAGCGCATCTATCAAGCAGTGCTTCCCCCAGTTCATGTGGGTATAGTGATTGTTATTCCAGGAAGGAACAGCATATATTACTTTGTCATCCTCATCCACGATCGTGCGGAACAGTGTATATATTAACGGTCTGCCGCCGCTTGCTATGAGCACTTCATCCATTCCATAGTCCAACCCCAGCCATTCCTTCAGGAAATCGAGTACAGACTGGCGCAGTTCCCGTAGTCCATCGCCCGGAGGGTAGTTTGTGTGCTTCTGATTATAAGCGGAAATGATACCGTCCTCAAGTTGCTTTGGGATGGGAAAGATGGCCGGGTCGAAGTCACCGATGGTATAATTGTAGATCTTTTCTCCGTTGCTGACGCGTACACTAATCTCATTCCCGAGCTTTACGATCTCAGATCCTATCAGTGTTTCTGCAAGCAGACTTAGCTGGCTCATTTAAATCCGTTTGAACTAAAGATAAAAATGTAAGCGGATAATTACGAAGTCTGTTGCCTGTAAATCAGAGAAAACTCAGCGCCAATCTGCTTCAATGGGATCGGCCACCCCATCAGTTCATGGGTAATGCACCCACTGAAACGAAGCCTTGTCTGGGGGAACAACCTTCAAATTGCCAAAACAAAACAATGAAGGTTACCACTAATGCGATAACCTTCACAGCGCCCCTTCTGGGGTATTTAGATAATTGTTTACTGGATTAGTCTACGCTACCTCTCCTGATAAAGCCTATCAGTAAGGAGATTACAGCTATCACTAATAAAATGTGAATCAACCCACCAGCGTTCCAAACGAATGCGCCTAATAACCAACCTATTATTAGAATAACCGCAATCAAATACAATAATGATCTCATAGCTCAGAATTTTTGTTCATAGTATAGTAAAAAAAGACTGTGCCAGATGAGTAAGTGTGGGGCAAAATCCTGTGAATATTGAGTTAATGAAGCGTCTCTCTCTGGTTATGTCAGTGGTTAATTGATTGAATTGTACCCTGTTAATCATTTACGCCTTCCTACCATCCGGGGCTTTCTGCACCACTCCTAACGAGTATGAGGAAAGGATTTTTGCAAGTGTCCTCAGATATTCCCCAGATGAGGTTAGTTGTCGGGTCTGCAAAGTGGCATTATTATGCCTAATTTTGAACACTTTAGTAGCGGACAAGCCATAAGATGAAAAGAGGACCCCTAATCTCCATTGTTGCAATTATAATTCTGATCGCCTCCTGGTACTACATAAAGAACCAAACAAAACTTCTTTCTTCAACTAATACATACTTTGCCTACTATGACGATGCAAAAGGTATTCAGGAATCCTCGAGTGTTTACCTGAAAGGAGTTCGGGTGGGTAAAATAAAAAGCGTCAGCCTGAACAAGGATCAGAAAATAGAAGTGGTATTCGCCATCGGGGAACATCTGAAGTTTCCAAACGGCACTGCTGCAATTATCGGTGTGGGAGATTTTAACGGAAACAGGTCCATTCACCTGGAGCCAGGCCCGGGACCTGGATTACTACCAAACAATGGCGTGTTGGCAGCAGGTTTCGACACTACAATGATCGAGAACTTTGATGCCAAGATTACACCTCTTCTTCATAACGGAAAGACACTGCTCAGAAATACAGACTCAGCCCTTAACAGTTTTAACCAGATCATAACCAGAGGTCTTGGGTTTCGTGCACGGGAGGATATTGCTAAGTTTCAGAAAGTGACAAATGGCCTGGTCCGGACTACA
>CAMPJV010000260.1 GCA_946886975.1 uncultured Taibaiella sp.
GAATGAGTGATATGTCGGGATGGGGGTTTGAGGGCGGTGCACGCGTCAACGGGAGGGCGGGGGCATCAGGGGTTTTGCTCACTATTCGTCGCATGCACCGTTGAGGCTAAGGAGCAGTTAAGCCCCTGATCTTGCTGCGCTACTTCAGGGGTGTTCCACAGCATAGCCATAGGAAAAGCAGTGATACTCCATTCTTACCCCGTATTTAGCCCGTATATATCCCGTATTTACCCCGTATCTACTCCACCTATACCCCAGTCAAGAAGCTACTGTGACCCAGCGAAGGGGCTTTCGACTTACAGTTGAATGAGCAACGGGCAAGAGCGAGCAGTAGAGATATCGGGAATTTTTTGCCCTTAAAATTCCACGGTTGAACCCGCCAAAGGTCTATTCAGGCAGAGGGTGTTCCCAAATAGCAGCTGGTATGAATTTTAAGTAAATATCCTTACAATCCCAGGCAAATGAATAAACCACTCACTTACGAACAAGCTCAACATATTTGCAATACCTACCATTTTCTTGAAGGAACTCCTTATGACCAGGATTTTTCGGGCACGACTCCCATCCAGGTGGTGCTTGTAGTGCCGTTCCAGGAACAGGACCAGCAGGAGTTTATTGATGACTTTGATGTATTGGGCTACACCGACCTGAAACCATATGATGCCAGGAACGGGTATGACGTAGTGGTGCTGGCGCGATATATGCCCGATGAGGAGATCTGCCTGTGGATGGACGTAAGGTCTTTTATAAAGAAGAACATTAAACAAGTGGCCCGCTACCACAGGGCCTATATCACTTCGGCTAACCCCAACACAGAGGTGTTAGCATAACCGCTGCCTTAGCTATGAAACCGTGCCTTGCAATCCTTTGTGAGGCATTTTTTTATGCCTATTATTAATTCACTTCTATTCTGTTTACATTTGAGAGTGCTTATGACGAACCTCGGTTTCATAGCATGCCGTATTTTCTAAACTCTAAGCCATGACTACGAATACACACCCCCAGGTAGTAGATTTCAGCTACATCGATGAACTCTCAGGAGGTAAGCCTGACTTTATCCGGCAAGTCCTTACCATCTTTATGGAGAATACCCCGCCGGGACTGAAGCAGCTTGAAGAACTGATCCGTAATACCAACAAGTGGGATGCTATCTCCAAGCAAGCGCACTTTCTCAAGTCAAGCGTGTCGGTGGTGAAGATAGAAGGGATGCATGAGCGCCTTCAGAAAATAGAGCTGATGGCAAAGGAAAAGAAAGACAAGGCGGAGATCACCAGGTTGCTGGACGAGATCGTGCATACATTTAGCGAGGCGGAGGCGATCATTAATGAAAAGCTGGAGGCTGCCTCCTTGTAAGCGCAATCCTTCCTTCTGAGTTTCTGTGGACGTACCTGGAAGTGCCGGTGCCTGGTCGTTCAAAGACTAGCCTGCCTCCGCACAGCAAACTTAAAAGAGTGACGAGGGTTAGCTCTGCTAAGAGTTCTTCTGGAGATACAGGCTGAAGGTACTACCTTCTCCGGGAGTGCCGTCCGCCGTAATGAAGCCATGATGCATTTCGGCTATCTTCTTACAGAGCGCGAGGCCCATACCTGTTCCGGGATAAGTTTCCGTGTTGTGCAACCTCTGGAACATCTGGAATATCTTATCACTGTACTTCTTTTCAAAACCTATTCCCTTGTCCCGAAAGCTGATGCGGATGTAAGAAACCTCCGGCAATGCATCGGTGTGCCTGATATCCCTTCCATCAACCGGCTCCGCAGCTATGGTAATATGGGGTTGGACTCCCTCCGCATGAAACTTTAACGCATTGCTGAGAATGTGCTGGAACAACTGAACTAACATGTTTCGGTAGCCCTTTACTGCCGGCAGCGAGGAAGCTTCAATAGTTGCGTCTTTGGCCGCTACCTTGTCGCTGAGGTTATCAGTCGCCAGCGCAAGGACATGATTGAGCTCCAAGTCCTGCCACTGCTGTTCTTCGGCATTTAGCTGACTATAGGTAAGGATTCATCAGTGAGCATCCCCATTCTTTGGGCAGAAACCTGTATCCTTTTGAAATATTTCTTTGCCACTTCCGTGAGATTAGCACCCTCCTTATTCGTAATCATCTCAGCGAAGGTGTAGATCTTTCGGACGGGCTCCTTCAGGTCGTGACTGGCAATGTGGGTGAAAGATGCGAGGTCGGCGTTGCGCTGCTTAAGCTCCTTGTTCTTTCTTACCAGCGCCTTATTGAGCGCCTTGAGTTCATTCTCGGTCTTTATGCGGTGGGCCACGTCGTGCTTTATATTCAGCACCCCGGTTACCTGATCTTTCTCCTTCAGCGGTATGTAGTGGTTTTCGTAATAGCCGCCCTCCTGCTCCTGCCGGCCTGCGGGCACAAAAGTCTTAAAACCCTTCAAAGCATTTTCTATTGCCGCTTTAGTTTCCTTACAGTTCTGCAGATCGGGGAAGACTTTGAACAAGTTCTCGCCCAGCACCTCCTCACCAGGTATGCCCGTGATTAGCTCACTGGTTTTATTCCAGGCTATAATATTGAGCGACGAGTCGAAAGCGAGTATCCTGTCAATGCTTGCGTCATTCAGCTTTTCATGGAGGGAGCACTCTTCCTGCATCTGACTGAGCTGCTTTCTAAGGGTTGCAATCTCCTTGTCTTTTTGCTTCACTATTTCTTGCGGGGATAATTCTTCTGCTTCCTCTTTGCTCTTTTCTGCTTTCATAGAAGTGGTGGTGGTGTCGGGAGCGGGTGATTCAAAGATAAATGAGTTTTAGGGGAGTGGTAATCAGTAAAATAAATAATGAGCCATTAGAGATCAGTAAGACTGACCTTGACGAGAAATCGGAACGGAACAAGAAAAGCTGCTACCAACTCCAAAGCTACTTTGATGGAACCAGAGCAGAATTAAAATTTCGTGTAGCCTCCTCGATAACCTTTCGGAATCCATCATCGGGGCAAACAACTTCCACAGAGGTGATCATGCGTTCGCCGAGTACTTTTCCGCTAAATGTGACGTTGGCTTCAATACAGACCCGATCGAGATACTCGAGGGTATCTTCTAATAGGGAGAAACGGGATAGATAAATTTCTTTGAAAACTTTACTTTCAATGGCCTGAGAACTATCTACCAATTTGATATACTTCATATATTAAATTGATAAGAAACCAAAGATACTACGCGGTCGTCGAAATTAAAATCCTTTCATGAAGTTTATTTTGGAGCCGGACTGTCGAGCATACGTCCGGCTGTTAGCTTGCAGGAACGATGAATGGAGAGGGGGAAAGATAGGGCTAACTAGTCGAGACTCCTGCGCTTTCATGCGTATGCTGCCAATTCCTGTCGTACCTGACGAAGAAGGCAATCCAGATGGAACGGGCCATTCTTTGGAGGACAGGCTGCAGTATCAGGGTAATTACAGACGACACACCGAGGCACCAGAGGATGCTATTGTCCCTGTAGGACAAACCAAAGAGGAGGGCCCAGATGGCGAAAACAGCACCTATGACCGTGACAGACAAGCCATAACTAACATAGCCCGTTCCGAAGTAGAAGCCGGTCTGCAGTTCAAACTTCTGTCCGCATACGGGACAGCGTTCCGGCATACGCATGGTCGTTCTGAAGTTGTAGGGGTTGGAGCTTGTGAAGAGATTGCCCTCCCTGCAGCGGGGACATTTATTAGTCATCACGCTCCACAATAAACCCGGTTCCGCACCGCCTTTCTTTGCACACATAAATTCAGCTTTTGGGTTTTACAGATGGGTTCCGCCGGAACTCTTCGGGGGTGCCATTTGTATGTTTCTTAAAGAATCTGGTAAAATGAGAATTGTCTGTAAAGTTCAGTTCCGACGCTATGCGAGATATACTCAGGTCGGCGTTTATAAGCAATCGCTTCGCTTCGAGCAGGATCCTGTCGCGTATCACTTCGCCTGCAGACTTCCCAAGCAAGTCTTTGCACATGGCGTTCAGGTGGTTGGGCGTTATATACAGCAGGGCAGCATACTCCTTCGGGAGCCGCTTTTCGGCATAATGCGCATCAACCAGCTTGCGGAAGTTGTGCAGCAAGAGCTGGGTCTGCGGCTTACCGGCATCATGGCTGCCGTCGGACATACTTCTGTTTACAGTTATAAATAGTTGCAGCAACGAAGTCCTGATAAGGTCCAGTCCTTTCATCC
>CAMPJV010000261.1 GCA_946886975.1 uncultured Taibaiella sp.
AACCTCGCTAAGACTACCTCTGGCCTGAACCCTTATTCCGGGCCATGGACAGAGACCCAGGTGATCCATCTGTTGCGTAGGACGACCTTTGGTTTGAAAACAGCTGACATTACCACTCTTCTCGCTTTGACTCCGGGGGCCGCAGTTGATATTCTCCTCAATAATATTCCAACTACACCGCCGGCACCTCCTGTTAATAATTACGATACAACCAGTTATTCAGACCCTACTGGTGTATCGCTTGGACAGACTTGGGTGAATGCTGCTTACGGCGACGGGACTGTGAATGGAAAACGCCGGCTGTCATTTAAGTCATGGTGGATGGGGTTGATAGTTAATGAGAACCTGAGCATTCTCGAGAAGATGGTCTTCTTCTGGCACAATCACTTTGCAACGGAGACTGTTGCGGTAAACACAGCGCGCTTTGCCTACGAGCACAATGCCTTGCTACGCGCAAATGCATTGGGTGACTTCAAGGCTTTGGTGAAATCCGTTACCATAGATCCTGCGATGCTGATATACCTGAACGGATATATAAACACGAAAGCCGCTCCTGATGAGAACTATGCCCGGGAGCTCCAGGAGCTGTTTACGCTCGGCAAGGACAATGTACCTAACTACGATGAAGATGATGTGAAGGCCGCGGCAAGGGTGCTTACAGGCTGGCGCGTCAACCCAACTACAAACACGAGCTACTTTGACGCTACAAAACACGATACCGCCAATAAAGTCTTTACTTCTTTCTACAACAATACAGTTATTAATTACCAGAGCGGCGCAAACGGTGCAAATGAAACGGACGAGCTCATAGACATGATCTTTAGCAAGGTGGAATGCGCTAAGTTCCTTTGCAGAAAGCTTTACCGGTTTTTTGTGTACTACTATATTGACAGTACTGTAGAGACAAACATTATCGACCCCCTAGCAAACACACTGATTGCAAATAACTGGCAGGTAAAGCCCGTCCTCGCTCAGTTGCTGAAGAGCGATCATTTCTACGAGGCTAACAGTATGGGCTGCTTTATCAAAACACCGGTCGATTTCCTCGCAGGTATGTTTAAGACATTTGGAGTCACCGTTCCTGCTTCTTTCACAGTAGATAAGACGTACGCAGTGTGGAACTACCTGCGCTCCTACGGCAGCACTCTGGCCCTTGACCTTGGCGACCCACCGAATGTTTCTGGCTGGCCTGCATTTTACCAGGTGCCGGAGTTCTATGAGGCGTGGATCAACTCTAATACACTTCCTAAACGCATGGCCTTTGGAGATATGATGCTCAGCTCTGGCTTCAATGCTGGCACTGGAACAGCGATCAAGATAGACATACTCGCTTTTACCAAGACCTGCCCTGATGCTGATGATCCCGATCTGCTCGTGGACTACTTTGTGAAGCTGTTGTTTGGGATCGGTGTTTCCTCCACCAAGAAGGCGGCCTACAAGAGCATCCTTCTTTCCGGGCAGGCTGCTAATTATTATTGGACCATCGCCTGGAGCGATTATCTCAATACACCCAATGCAACCAATACCGGTATTGTAAAGACCAGGCTTACTTCATTGGTCACGGAGATGCTGAGAATGGCTGAACATCAACTGTGTTAATCCTCAAAAGACTCCTTGTATGAAACGCAGAGATTTCCTCAGGCTTACTCCCGCTGCCAGCCTGGCTCTTATGATCAACGGGCTGCCTATAAGTGCCTTTGCGGATCATCCGCTGCTCAGGATGCTGGCCAAGCAGACCCAGGTGAATGGCCGTGCCATTGTCCTTATACAGCTCAATGGTGGCAATGACGGGCTGAACATGGTTATTCCCATAGACCAGTATAGCGCATTGTCCAATGCTCGTTCCAACATCCTAATCCCTCAGAGCCAGGTACTCTCGATGAGCGGTACGCTCAACACGGGCCTGCATCCTTCCATGACAGGGATAAGGGACATGTTCAACAATGGCATGGTGAATATTATCCAGGGAGCGGGTTATCCCAATCCTAATTTCTCCCATTTCCGGGCAACCGATATCTGGCTCACAGGCTCTGATTCGTCGCAATACCTTGATACTGGCTGGCTTGGGCGCTACCTGGATTATGAGTATCCGAACTATCCTACGGGCTATCCTAACGCAACGAATCCAGACCCGCTGGCTATACAGATCGGAACCGGGGTATCCACAGTAGTACAGGGCCCGAATGTTTCCATGGGTATGGCTATATCTGATGTCAATAGTTTCTACAACATAGTCAACAGTACGGTTGACCCTGCTCCATCAACACCTGCCGGCCACGAGCTTACATTTATTCGCTACATCGCGCAGCAGACGCAGCAGTACACGACTGTATTGCAGAACGCCGCAGCCAGTGCGCAGAATCTTTCCTCGCTATATCCGTCCAATAATTCCTTGTCCGATCAGCTGAAAATAGTCGCACGCCTTGTGGCAGGCGGCCTGCAGACACCGGTCTATGTCGTAACAATGGGGGGCTTCGATACTCACTCAGGCCAGGTAGACACCAGTGACCATACCATCGGCACACATGCCAACTTACTTAAGCAACTCTCCGAAGCGATATATGCCTTCTATGACGACCTCCAGCTACTGAACTGCGCGAACAGGGTGGCAGCTATGACGTTCTCCGAGTTCGGCAGGAGGATTAAGTCAAATGCAAGTGGAGGAACTGATCACGGAACGGCAGAACCGGTTATGGTCTTCAGTCCTTACGTCAATCCGGGCTTTATAGGGTCAAACCCGGTCATCCCATCAAATGCCGGTGTAAATGACAACCTGGCGATGCAGAACGATTACCGCGGCATCTATGCAGCCATCCTCGCGGACTGGTTCCAGATATCGCCTACGGTTATGAACAATGTGCTGCTCCAGAACTTTCCGATACTACCGGTGTTCAGCGCGGCTACCGCAGTCAATGAGGACTCCGTTACCGCGGGCGACGATATGCTTGGCCAGAATTATCCAAATCCTTTTACCAAGTCCACTACCTTTAAGTTCTCTACCCAGGGTGGGCTGGTCTCCATTCAGCTATTCGATGCGCAGGGGCGGCTGATACGTACTGTGCTGGAGCAGAATTATAGCAGGGGCAGCCACGAGATTACGGTCAACCGGGAGGGTATGCCTGCAGGGAATTACTTCTACCGTATCACTTCAGGAAAAGATCAGAGCACAAAGAAAATGATAGTAATGGATTAGTTAAGCCGCTTTAGTACTGTATATGATAGCACACACAAAAGTCGTAAACGATGTCTTGATAGCGCCCGTAGAACCCAGGCATGCACAGCGTATTGCCATACTCTCAGAGCAGTTGGGCTATCCGGCTAATAGTGCAGATACCCTGCGACGCATCCATGCTATTCTCGACAGTAGCAGTGATGCAGCCTACGTTGCCCTCGTCGAAGACCATCTTGTGGTAGGCTGGTTACATGTCTTCCATACACTTCGTCTCGAAACGGCACCTTTCTGCGAAATAGGTGGTCTCGTCGTTCATGAGGAGTGGCGTGGAAAGGGTATCGGCGGCGCACTTCTTCAGCACGCAAAGCTCTGGACCACCACAAAGGGAACCCAGGTGCTAAGGGTTCGCAGTAACATTATCAGAGAGGATGCTCATAAGTTCTATCTCGCACAGGGCTTTCAGAAGCTTAAGGAGCAGGCCGTATTCGAGCACCGGGATTAGTTATTCTCTGCCCTTCGGAAACATCAAAAGCAGCGCCTGTTGTTCTACATGCGCAGATACCTTCTTGGTCTTGCCGAAGTATTCACCGTCCATCTGGAAGTAAGCCTTTCTTTTCACATTAATAGTAAGGGAATTCGCCTGTAGCAGCTCAGTCTTGTTGGGGTTAAATGCAGCGTTCAGGAAGAGCATCTTTAGTAATTCTACTATCGAAAGCTGCCATAAGATCACTACTTCAAATAGCCCGTCGTGTAAGTCTCCAACCGGGTTTATCTTTGCGCCGGTGCCATACATGCTCGCATTCGCCAGCACTACCATAAAGGCAGTCCTCTTCAACGTGGTGTCTCCTTTTCTTATCCGCACCTCCATTAGCCTCTTGTTAATGAGCACTCTTAGGATGCCCCTTGCATAGCCCAGTTTCCCGCGAACGTTGTTTTCTTCAAAGTACTTGACCAGTTGTGCGTTGATACCTATATCGCTTAGGTGAAGG
>CAMPJV010000262.1 GCA_946886975.1 uncultured Taibaiella sp.
GGTTACGCTCGTCGGAATTCGACCGAGGCTGAACTGGAGGATATTTCTGTCTTCCTTAATATTCATATACTGCGTCTGTCCCGCGACTATACACGGGCAGGTGAAAAGCCCTGTGCGATCGCAGGAATTAAAAAAGCTATCGGTAGAAGAGTTAATGAACCTTGAGGTTACCTCAGTGTCCAAAGCGCCTGAAAAGCTTACCGAAGTAGCTTCTGCCATACAGGTGATCACCAATGAAGACATTGACAGGTCTGCCGTAGCCAGGCTGCCTGAAGCGCTGCGCCTGGCACCGAACCTGCAGGTGGCGCAGGTAAATGCCCACGACTGGGCCATAACTGCCAGGGGATTCAACGGTGCCCCTATCGGCACCAACACGTTAGCCGATAAGCTGCTGGTAATGATAGATGGACGGACAGTCTACACGCCCTTGTTTGGGGGTGTCTTTTGGGACGTGCAGAATGTCCTGATGGAAGACATTGACAGGATCGAGGTCGTCAGCGGACCGGGGGGAACCCTGTGGGGGGCGAATGCCGTTAATGGGGTTATCAATGTGCAGAGCAAAAATACAAAGGAAACACAAGGCTTTTTTGTTTCTGAATCGCTGGGAACTTTCCTCCAGGACAATGTGGCTGTTCGATACGGCGGTAAGCTCGACTCTCAGCTATCCTTCCGGGTCTACGGTCAGTTGTTCGACCATCGCAATACTACGCTTGCCTCCGGCCGGGACGCCCAGGACCATTGGAATATGACGCAGGGGGGATTCAGAATGGACTATGAAGTGTCGCGAAAGGATCAGTTTACTGTTCAGGGCGACCTGTACGGCGGAAAGGAAGATTCCGCTGTTACATATCTGAACGGGCAGAACCTAATAGCAAAATGGAACCATATATTTTCTCAAAGATCAGACCTTACCGTACAAACCTATTTTGACCGCACCCACCGGAATATAACCGGTCCAGACATAGTTGAAAAACTGACGACGTACGACATCGAGCTTCAGCACCACTTTGCTATCCGTAGGCGTCATAAGATATTGTGGGGCGCCGGCTATCGCCAGATGCACAATGAAACACGGGACAGCGCAGGCCAGCTCTTCAATCCTTCAGTAAGAAACCTGCAGTTATTTAACGGGTTTATCCAGGACCAGATCTCACTGGTGCCCCGCAGGCTGGAACTTACAGTGGGTACCAAGCTCCTTTACAACGACTATCCTGAGTTCGCGTTTCAGCCCAGCATCCGTCTTGCCTGGCTGCCTTCTATCAGGCAAACTCTTTGGGCTGCTATCTCCCGCGCAGTAAGGACACCCTCAAGGCTCGACGCGGACTTACCCATATTCAGGGCGCCCGGCATCCGACCTTTTCAGTCAGAGAAGCTCATAGCATATGAAGTGGGTTACAGGTTCCAGCCCACCAACAGGATCTTCGCTTCACTTTCCGCCTTTTACAACACCTATGACGACGTAAGGAGCCTTGACACCAATGCGCTCTCCCCCTCCGGTCTGGTCTTTGCCAACAACCTCGCCGCCAAAACATGGGGACTTGAGTTTTCAGGCAACATCCTTGTCAGGAGCTGGTGGAAACTACGAGGTGGCTACACCTGGCTACACAAGGAATTCCGGACTACCAGCCCTCTCGTTATTCAGGGAAGTGAATTGCTCGAGGCGCAGGATCCCACTAATCAGCTGCTTATCCAGTCTGTCATGGATCTGCCCAAAAACTTTCAGTTCGATCTGGTGGGACGGTATATTGACATGATACCCACTGCCAGGCCGGTGCCATCCTATTTCAGTCTTGATGCAAGAGTTGCGTGGGTATACAAACGCTTCACATTTTCACTGAATGGCAGGAACCTGCTGGAAGACAAACATGCGGAGCTTGGCACCCGAACAATTCCCAGAAGCATCTACCAAAAAATCTCACTACGTCTTTGATAAACCTCTTCACATATAACCCTCTGTTGCTCATTAGGCTTCGCGTGCCGCTGCTGGCATTCTCTCTGCTATTGGTGTTTAGTGTCAGTAATTCCCATATGATTCGGGCGCAGAGTCGTCCGGTACCGGAAACACAGGTAATGGCGGTCTTTCTGTTCAACTTCACCCAATTCACCGCATGGCCTCCTTCAGCTTTCACAAGTGCCGAAGCCCCGTTGGTCATTGGTATCATCGGGCACGACCCCTTCGGAAAGTTCCTTCAGGAAACGATCTCTGAAGAAAAGGTACAGGGACATCCCCTTGAAATTAAGCGCTTCAAAGCCATTGAAGATGTAAAGAACTGTCACGTACTCTATATCAGCGAGCGAGATCAGGCGAAAGTCATTGAATTGATTGCCAGGGTAAAGGGGCAACCTACCCTGACAGTGAGCGACTGCTTCGATTTCTGCAGGTTAGGCGGAATGATCGGGTTCTACAAAAAGAAAAATAAGATTAAGCTTCAGGTCAACCCCAGCGCAGCTCAGGACGCCGGCCTTGTCATTAGCTCAAAGCTCCTGCGGGTAGCTGATATTAAATAGTAGCGGAACAAAGATGCAGCGGAAGAGAACAGCGATACAACGAAAGCTCATGAGGATCTTTATCCTCACCAGCAGCCTTATCCTGCTCATCACATGCACCGTATTTACCGTTTATGAGTATATCTCCTACCGCCAGGCCTCCAGGGAACAACTCTCTACCATTGGCAAAATAATAGCCGCGAATAGCACCGCCGCCCTGGCCTTCGACAGTGAGCAGGACGCCAATGAGATTTTGCATGCCCTACGCACTGAAGAGCACATCGTGGCTGCCTGCCTCTACGATGAAGAAGGAAAGGTATTTACCCGTTACCCCTTATCCCTGCCGTTAGACCAGCTCCCCCCTCGCCCGCTCGCCAATGGCTATCGCTACGTCAATGGCTATCTGCAAGGTTTTCAGCCCGTAGCGGAAAGGTCTGTCTTCCTCGGCACGCTCTACCTGCGGTCAGACATGGAAGCGATTAACCAGCGCCTCGCCCTATACCTGCTCATTACCATGCTCGTTATCACGGGCTCGCTCCTCGCCGCCTACCTGCTTTCCCGCAGACTGCAAAAAAAGATCACCAATCCTATTCTCCATCTTGCCTCTGCCACTCGGGCCGTATCAAACAGCCAGGACTATTCCATAAGGGCGTCCAGGGTAAGTACTGACAACGATGAGCTCAGCGAACTCACAGACGCATTCAATGGGATGCTGGCGCAGATAGAGCAGCAGAACGAACGGATCACCTCCTTCAACCAGGACCTCGAAGAAAAGATAAAGCTCCGCACTGCGGAATTAGAGTCGGCCAATAATGAGCTGGCTGTAGTGAACAGTAAGCTGGTGAAGTCCAACAGAGAGCTGGAGCAGTTCGCATACATCGCCTCCCACGACATGCAGGAACCCCTCCGGAAGATCCAGACCTTTTCGGAGCTCGCAGGCAGAAATGCCGACAGTAATGAACAGACCATAAAGTACATTGACAAGATACGCTCCTCCGCCGCGCGCATGTCTTCGCTCATCAAGGCCATCCTCAACTACAGCAGGCTTTCCGTGCTCGATGACCAGGGCGCACCTGTCGATCTGAATCAGGTGGTTCACAATGTCATTACAGACTTTGAGCTGCTGCTGGAGGAAAAGAATGGCATCATAAGCTACGATAGCCTGCCGGTTGTCCGGGGCAACTCCCTGCAACTGCAGCAGCTATTCTTCAACCTTGTCAGCAACGCGCTTAAGTTCTCGGCAAAGGACCCCATCATCAAGATCAGCGCCCGTACTGTAGATGCCGACGCTGCAGGCGTGGCTGTCTCAGAAAGAATATCAGGCAAATACACCGAAATAAGATTTGAAGATAATGGCATCGGGTTCGACCAGGTCTATGCCGACAAAGTCTTTGCCATCTTCCAGCGCCTCCACGACAAACAGGAATACCCCGGCACCGGCATCGGCCTCGCTCTCTGCAAAAGGATCGTCGAAAACCACCACGGACTCATTAAAGTTAAGAGCATCCAAGGCGAAGGGACGACCTTCTTCATCTACCTCCCCTTATAGCCCCGCGGAGCCACAATTTGCTCATTTGCCCCTTCCCCATTTACACATCCATTTGCACATTTCGCACATTAACAAAAGCATATTTGCACACTAACAAGAACCTCCGACGACAATCCGA
>CAMPJV010000263.1 GCA_946886975.1 uncultured Taibaiella sp.
CATTTCTTCTTTGCTGTATATCTTAGTAAATGCGTAGAGCGACCATGCGGCACCAACCACAGTAATAGGAACATCTACTTTGGGCTTCAGGAGGTATACCTGGTCTTGCTTGTCAGGCACTAGCAGATCGTCTTCCATGAACTGAAATGCCGAGCTTTTAAGGCCAATGCCTGAGTTTTCCCCAGAAGCAATGACAGCGTCATTTGACACAAGGGCTTGTTCATCCGTCTGGGCAAGGGCAATACTAGCCATTAGCATTGACCCAAACCAAAATGGCAAAATCCGTTTCATAGTCTCTCTTTTTATCGTTATCCGATCATCAAATCTATATTTTCATGCCAGTTGAAGAAGATAAGTGGATACTAAAGTGCTAAGGTGCTGATATTTATATGGTCATGATTACTCTGGCGTATGAATACTCGTGCTGGTAGAGGTCTAAGTGCCAGAGATTTTTTGAGATCGTAAGGCTATCTTTGCCGGTATTTTCAATTCTGATGGCTGACAATAATCGTTACAATCAGCGCGGCGTGTCTGCGCAAAAAGAAGATGTTCATAAAGCTGTTGCCAAACTGGACAAAGGTTTATATCCCAGTGCGTTTTGCAAGATATACCCTGACTACTGGGGAGGTGATGAAGAGTATTGCAACCTGATGCATGCTGATGGAGCGGGAACGAAATCTATCCTGGCTTATATGTATTGGAAGGAGACCGGGGACTTCAGTGTTTGGAAAGGCATTGCAATTGACAGCATTGTAATGAACATTGACGATCTGCTTTGCGTCGGTGCAACAGGACCCTTTACTTATTCTTCTACCATCGGCCGTAACAAGCATCTGATACCGGCTGAAGTGATCTCCGCCTTGATAAATGGCAGCCAGGAGTACTTTGACCGCCTAAATAAGTACGGTATTTCCGTCCATTTTCTGGGAGGCGAAACTGCAGATGTTGGCGATGTAGTAAGGACAGTAATAGTAGATGGGACGATGGCCTGTAGAATGAGGCGGGATAAGCTGGTGACTACGGACAAAATGCGCGCGGGAGATGTCGTAGTGAGCCTTGCAAGCTATGGACAGGCCACATATGAGGATGAATACAATAGCGGGATCGGGAGCAATGGCCTGACCAGCGCGCGCCACGAACTGTTGAAGAAACAATATAAGACGCGTTACCCTGAAAGCGTAGATCCGAATATTTCGGATGACGTTGTCTACAACGGGACATTCAGTCTTACAGATTCTACCGATACACCGCTTGACGTCGGCAAGATGATCCTCTCCCCTACCAGGACCTACGCACCCGTAGTACTAAAAGTGCTCGAAAGCCACTTTGACAAGATTCACGGTATCATACACTGCAGCGGAGGAGGACAAAGTAAATGTCTGCACTACCTCCCCGGCGCATTGAGAGTCGTAAAGAACAACCTGTTGCCGGTGCCTCCCTTGTTCACCATGATACAGCAGTCCGCTGGTACTGACTGGCAGGAGATGTACCAGGTGTTTAATATGGGGCAGCGGCTGGAGCTTTTCACAGATAGTGAAACCGCCAGGAGCATAGTAGATATCTCCAATAGCTTCGGTATAGATGCTCAAATATCCGGATATGTAGAGGAGGCAGAGCAAAAAGAAGTGGTGATCGAGTCAGCATATGGACAATTTATTTATAAGTAGACCCAAGGAATAACCCGGACTCGTCGTCTTTAATTAATGACAAAGCAACACACGTAACGTTATGAATTTGAAACTTAGTGTTTTTAGCCTTTTTGCAGTCCTTTCTTCGAGTGCTGCGTGTGCCCAGGATATCTTACATCGGGCGGACGGCGGAAGGGAAGAGGTAAAGGTAAAGGAGATCGGTACCCGCACTATCATCTATAAGAAATGGACTAATAGAGACGGCCCGGACTTTGTAGTTCCTAAGTCACAGGTGGAGCGGATTAAATTTGAAAACGGTGATGAGGAATTCTTTAGCAGACGTGGACCCGACAGAAGACCACAGAAGGGAAATGGCAAAAGAGGATCCCAGGAGAACTACGGTAAGAATATATTGGCAGTAGCACCCATCAGTATGAATAATACCAGTCATACTGGGATTGGCCTGTCCTATGAGCGAGTGCTCGACAAAAACTATATCATAAGCTTTGTTCTGCCAACAATCTTTTCCTTCCGAACCGATAATGGTGAGTATTATACCACCACCGCAGTCGGCAACAGAGAAGCCCGCGTTCTATGGATCAGCCCGGGCGTAAAGTTTTACCCTGCCGGAAGCAATCATAAGGTGACGTATGCTGTGGGTGCGAACGTCCCATTCGTAACAGGTAATGAACCTACATATGTTACTACTTATAATAGTAATGGCACGGCGGTTAACAAATATGTTGACCGTGATATCTTTCTGATGGGAGTAATGGTCACAAATTATCTGAACATTCAGCCAACCCCCAGGTTATATCTTGGGCTGCAGTTCGGATTGGGCATTCCATATATTGTCGATTCAGACAATACGTCCTCTACCACTCCTTATTACAGTAATGAAGGCAAATATTACAATAAGAACACTTTTATCCCTCTGGTTGACTTCAGTTTCAGAGTAGGGTTCAGGTTTTAAGATTAGTTTAGTTTTGGTTGTGTTAGCAGGTGGCTTCTTCCACCTGCTTTTTTTAATTGATCATCTCGTGTAAGCGCCGATTGTAAACGCAGTATTTTCAGTAATTTTGCCGCGTTTCATGTCAGGGAAAAGATCAGTAGCATTTCATACGCTCGGCTGTAAGCTTAATTACTCCGAAACCAGCACTCTGAGCAGGGCTCTGGAAAATGACGGCTTTCAGAAACGAGAATTCGACCAGCAGGCGGATGTGTATGTAATAAATACTTGTTCTGTTACGGAAAACGCCGATAAGGAATGTCGGCAAATAGTGAGAAGGATACAAAGGCGGGCTCCCGAATCGCTCATCGTTATAACTGGGTGCTACGCACAGCTAAAGCCGAAAGAAATAGCAGAGATCGATGGTGTAGACCTTGTGCTCGGTGCAGCAGAGAAGTTTAACCTTTCAAAGCACTTGCAGGAACTTACCAAAGGCGATAGCGCTAAGATATGTTCGTGCGACATAGAAGACGTGAATGGTTTCCACAGTTCCTACTCTATCAACGACCGGACCCGAACTTTCCTAAAGGTGCAGGACGGTTGCGATTATAATTGTGCATTCTGTACCATTCCCCTCGCGAGAGGACATAGCCGCAGTGACAGCATCAATGGCGTTTTGGCTAATGTAAAAACTCTTGCCGAAAACGGCACAAAGGAAATAGTGCTCACAGGTATAAACCTGGGTGATTTTGGGAAAGGGTTTGACGGTGGGAAGTTTCGCGAAGAATCATTCTTTGAGTTGATACGGGAACTGGATAAAGTGGATGGCATCAAAAGATTCAGGATATCCTCAATAGAACCTAACCTGCTCACAAATGAGATAATTGAGTTCGTTGCAACAAGTAGCAAGTTCATGCCTCATTTCCATATACCTCTTCAGAGTGGAAGTAACCGAATACTGGGACTTATGAGAAGACGGTATCAGCGTGAGCTCTATGCGGACAGGATCAGACTGATAAAGCAGCTAATGCCCCACTGCTGTATTGGCGTGGACGTTATCGTCGGCTTCCCTTCCGAGTCCGATGATGACTTTAAAGAATGTTTTGACTTTCTGCATGGGTTGGATATTTCCTACCTACATGTATTTACCTATTCGGAGCGAGCAAATACCCTTGCTCTGGACGTTAAGCCTGTTGTTCCTGTAAACATTCGACATGAAAGGAATAAGACATTAAGGAATTTATCTTACCAAAAGATGCAATACTTCACCGAACAGCATCGCGGTCAGACAAGAAAGGTGCTATTTGAGAGTGCAACGAGGAATGGTATGATGGAAGGCTATAGCGATAACTATATAAGGGTTCAGACACCGTATAGGGAAGAATGGGTGAACCACGATATTGACTGGACCCTTTGATAAATAAAATAGTTTTTGCGCTTTCGCCACTCCTCTCTCTTTGCATTTTATGAGCTTTGTTCTTATCCATTTTCCATTATCTTTGCACCCTTAATAAGGTTTCGTAGCTCAGTTGGTAGAGCAGCTGACTCTTAATCAGCGGGTCTAGGGTT
>CAMPJV010000264.1 GCA_946886975.1 uncultured Taibaiella sp.
GCCTGTAGCTACTCACAACATATTTCCTGTTCCCGAATCACGGTCAATCTACAAACTACCTCACTGGTAGTCTTACCGCAAACCAGCTTTCATTGCTCCACTTCCATTACCGTCCTGAAAGCAATAAACTTGCTGCCAAACTTGCTGAACCCCTTATCCCGCATTTTCTGAGCATGTTCATTTATGTAGGTATTGTAATGCTCCAGGTTGTCACAAAAGTATTGTGCTGTGTATGTTATCCCTTCACGCTCATCCTGTTCCAGTATCCTGCACAGCCGGTAGTCTACAAAGAGGCCCGTTTTCATCAGTTCAGGAATGTGTTCCTTTTTCATCCAGGTCACCCATTCTTTCGCAATCCCCTTCTCTACTTTCACGGTTACGTTGTATATGATCATGCTTTTCGCGCTTATTTACCACTTATTCTCTATAGTATCCATTATGGTTATATAGCTCTCATACCTTTCAATTGCTATTTTCCCATCTGCAATACCCTGCTTCACCGCACAACCAGGTTCATTGATATGGAGGCAGTTGTTAAACTTGCAATCGTTCAATATCCGGCGCATCTCCGGGAAATAGTGAGACAGCTCCTCCTTCTCTATATCGATGAGTCCAAATTCCTTCACTCCCGGTGTATCAATTATCCTGCCCCCAAATGGCAGATCAAACATCTCTGCAAACGTAGTCGTATGCTGCCCCTTTCCACTCCAGTCAGATACCTCCGTCGTCTTCAGGTCTATATCAGGTATCAGCTGGTTGATGAGCGTGCTTTTGCCTACTCCCGAATGCCCGCTGAACAGGGTTGTTTTGTCCTTAAGCCGCTCCTCCAGTCCCTTCACGCTGTCATGCTCCAGGGCCACTATTGGCATTAACTCATACCCCGCCTTGCCATACATCTCCTCCCAGTGGGCCAGCTTCTCCTTGTGCTTTGGCTTCAGGATATCCATTTTGTTGATAACGACTATAGCCGGAACGTGATAAGCCTCGGCCGTCAGCAAGAACCTATCTATAAACCCAGAGGATGTCCTGGGCTCAGCTATAGTGGCTACTAGCAGCGCCAGGTCCAGGTTTGCGGCCACAATGTGCTTCTGGTTCCTGTTGTGCGGCGACACTCTGATGATGTAGTTATGCCTGTCCTTTATCTCTCGGATAATTCCTGCCCGTTCCGTGCCCTCCTCGTCGTCAAATTCTACTATATCCCCCACGGCGATAGGGTTTGTGGAAGATATGTCTTCGTCTATCTTAAGCTTGCCTTTTATTCTCGCCTTCCAGAATGCGCCCTCCTTGTCTCTCACCACATACCAGCTCCCGGTGGATTTATATACTACACCTTCCACTGGTACAAATTTATCGTTTGCGCGGATAAGTGTCTGCTTTTATTCATGGCGTAATGCTACTATTGGGTCAAGCTTAGACGCTTTCATAGCAGGGTATATTCCGGACACTATCCCGACTATCGCACAGAGTGTCACGCCCATTCCTATCCAAAGCCATGGGATGATAAACCCTGTCTTAAATGCCAGGCTAAGCAGGTTTCCTGTCAGTATTCCGGCTATGATCCCGGCCAACCCTCCGAATAGGCTGATCAGTATGGACTCTGTCAGAAATTGTTTCTTTATCGTTGAAGACCTTGCTCCAAGGGCCTTGTTAATGCCTATTTCACGGGTCCGCTCCGCCACCGACACCAGCATGATGTTCATCAGCCCTATCACGGATCCGAGGAGCGTTATGATGCCAATCACCAGCGCCGCCCAGCCTATGTACTTCACAATGTCCAGCAGCGATTCAGCAAGGGTATCGTTCTGGTTCACTGTAAAGTTATTCTCCGCTCCCAGGGGCAGCTTCCTGATCACTCTGAACGTGCCCTCGGCTTCTTCAGCGGCTATCGGCCTCTTGTTTACGTCGTCCACCATCACGCTTATCACAAAGCTCTTGTTCCCGCCATATACCGCCCGCGCGTTGAGCAGTGGAATAAGCACAGTATTGTCTGCATTCATTATCATGCTCCCGCCTTTGGTCTCGGACACGCCTATCACTCTGTATTTTATGTCACCGATAGATACGACCTGTCCCACCGCCTTCTTATATTTCGTCTTGTACAGCTTCTGCGCGGCGCCGTTTCCGAGGATGCACACATAGGCTCCTGAGTACAGTTCATAGTTAGAAAAGTTCCTGCCTGCATCCAGTTTAGTGTCCGTCAGTTTCAGGTAGTTCTCGTCTACACCTAGCGTCCGGATATTAGGGTTGGTCTTCGCCGACCCCGACCTTACCGTAGCTATCATGGTGCCGGACATGGAAATGCCTATCGTAGCTGGAAAAGCATAGCGCTCCTTAAACTCCTTCGCCTCCTCATATTTTATCGGTTTCCGGTCGGTTGCTGATAGATTTACTCCTCCCCTTCTGTTTTTCTTCTTTACTACCTCACTCGTTATCTGGAAAGAGTTCGATCCAAGGCTGCTGAAATTGCTATTCACGCTTTCCTTCAGAACTTCGATGCAGGTTAGAATACCCACCAGCGCCCAAAGCCCAAGGGCTATGATGGATATTGTAAGTATAGACCGCAAACGGTTATTCCGCAGCGCTCTGAATGCCAATGTAAGATAAAATAATACCTGCATATTGCAGCTCTGTATAAAATGGCCTCTCCCTCAGGACTATTCCTTAACGAATTGTCTCGCCATCACCTCTTTGCCAGATGGCGACTGCGCTCTTAGAAAGTAGTTTCCGGGGGCCAATGAGGCAACGTTGAGCTGAATCCTGTTCTTTCCTGCCTTACAGTGCTGCTCCAGCACCTGGTCGATCTTCCTTCCCTGCAGGTCATAGAGACTAAACAGCAGGTCTGCTTCTTTCTCTAGTTCAAACTCCAGCTTCACGTATTGAAAAGCAGGATTAGGATATAAAGTAGATTTCGGAGCGGGTGCCGCAGGTCCGCTTATTGAGTTAGGATTGGGCGAAACCAGCTTCGCCATATAGTTTCCGTAATCCTTATTTGCTCTTCCATATATTCCCAGTACCCAGACTGAGCCCAAGGCGGCCCAGTCTGGCTGCGAACCCATATAGTCTCCCCACCGCTGTTCCTTGCCCTCAATTTGATTGATGCTGCTGTCCCCAGTCTTAATGTCTACCATTTCGGAGAACTGTGTACCGTCAAAGTAAATAGCGCCAAGTCCCGGGTATTTATTGAGACCGGTGTAGTTGAAGGAGATGATAGAACTCTTCGCGCCATTGTGGGTTCCCGAAAACGAAAGATTGGGATATCCAAAGTCAAGGGTATCTATCCCAAACATCGTTGCCTGCACAGTCGGGTTGGTGCTTACGTTCGCTATTCTTCCATGGTACACAGCGGACGCCCCGCTTACCGGGTGAACGCTAGTGCTGGTAAATTGTATCTCGTCCCCCTCAATGTATGCGCCTAACACTCTTGCGTCATTGGTAGCTAGAGTCAGGGAGGTGTCAGGCTGTGTCCCGTTCGGCGGCACGCCATACTTGAGGTTCGAAACCAGTGGGGTAACGGTTAGGTTCAGGTTTCCGCTGCCTATCGTATCCGGTATCTTCACCAGGAACACCGTATCATTCTGAACGTCAAAGTTCCTGTTTGAAAGGAAATATTGTTCCGGCCCCTTTATGCCTGCACCACCTTTCACAGGATACAGGTTTCTGATGTTCGTTCCACCGAAGCTCGCATTCTCCCATAGTTGAACGCTCAGGGTATCTCCATTATAACCACCCTGCTTATTTATCTGGTAAATCACAGTCTGAGTGAACCCCTGTTGCCAGCTTTGGTTAAATTTGATCTTATTGCCAGTAAGGAAAAACTCTTTGTGAGTAATAGCAATAGATGGATAATCAAGCCAGGTGGAGTCATTATTGTAGTTCCCGTAAAATTTGTATAGGTTCCAGCCACCTGCTGGGTCATTTGTCTTGGAAAAGCCAAGGATGATCCAATTGAGGTCATCACGACTGTTTAGCATGACAATTATAAACCTATCTGCCTCGGGATCATAAATGATTTTGGGATCAAACCTCTCATTTTCCATACCCCCTAACCCGATCCCTGGTGTTATCTGTTTCAAGGTTTTCCTCGCCAACCACTGCCCTGTCGTGCCATCTTGTACAGCTAT
>CAMPJV010000265.1 GCA_946886975.1 uncultured Taibaiella sp.
GATCATCCAGGAGCAACCCAGTGACATATATACAGGCATGGGATGAGATGAGAAAGCTATTCTGCAAGCAGCCATTGGCAAAGATGAGAGGATTTGCAGAGAAACACTTCTCCTTCAACACAGACGGGGGACGGTGCGACACTTGTAAAGGAGAAGGCGAAGTGATTGTAGAGATGCAGTTCCTAGCAGATGTACATCTGCTATGTGAGAGCTGTAAAGGTAAGCGATTCAAGGATGAAGTGCTGGAGGTGACCTACCGTACCAAAAGCGTGTACGACATACTTGAGATGAGCGTTGATGAAGCTATTGAATTCTTTAAAGATGAAAAGAAGCTGGCTACTGCACTGCAACCACTAAGTGACGTAGGACTCGGCTATATAAAGCTAGGACAGAGCAGCGATACACTGAGTGGTGGAGAAGCCCAGCGTGTTAAGCTGGCCTCGTTCCTTGGAAAGGGGAAGAGCAAGGCAAAGGATAAGATTCTATTCATCTTTGATGAGCCAACAACCGGTCTGCATATGCATGACATAAAGAAGCTGCTGGGATCTTTTGATGCATTGATAGAACAGGGACATAGCATAATAGTGATAGAGCACAATACTGATGTGATAAAGAGCGCAGACTGGATAATCGACCTGGGACCTGAGGGTGGAGTGAACGGAGGGCATCTGCTTTATGAAGGTGTGCCGGAAGGAATTGTCGCTGTGAAGGAAAGCTATACTGGACAATACATGTAGAAATGGGCAGCAGGCCCTAAGGGAATCTTTATCTATTGGCTTAAATTAGTCCTTATGAGAATAGTCTTATGTGTGATGATCCTCTTCGCCGCCTCATGTGCGAATGAACAGAAAAACCAGAATGGCAATGAAACCATTATGGATAAAGGACGGGAGATAGCCGGTGAGGTATCCACCAACGTCCCTGATACGTTATGCTTTATCAAGACAGCCGGCATAACTAACCTGGATACGGCACTCATCCGGCTGGTAATCTATAATGATAAAGTGACAGGTAAGATGATGAATCTGCCGCATGAGACTGATTCACGGGTAGGTAAGTTGACTGGGGAAAAGGAAGGTGATATAATAAACTGTAAATGGACATACATGCAGGAGGGGATGATAGACTCTATATTAGTATCTTATAAACTGGAAGGCAATAAACTTATGCAGAAGGCCTCATCGTTTGACCCTAAGACCGGCAGAGAGACGCTGCCCGACTCTTCTACATACAGGATAGCATTTGACAAGACAGACTGCGCGGGCGTGCCTATGCTGGACTATGACCTGAGCAAGATAGGGCTCTGAGTAAACCACAAAAAAACAATAAATTGCAGCCCATCTCTATATACATAGCAATTCTCAACAAGTACAATCCATCTTAAAAGATATGGCATTAACGCAACTGAAGAACTACGCAGAAGGTAAATGGATGACGGCAAAGAAGGAAGGAGATGTACTTCATAATGCCATCACTGGAGATGCAATATTCACAGCCAGCAGTGAGGGACTTGACTTCGGCGCTATGATGGACTATGCCCGAAAAGTGGGAGGACCTGCACTGAGGAAGCTGACCTTCCATGAACGTGGGCGGATGCTGAAGGCACTGGCCATGCATCTCCTTGAGAAGAAAGAATATTTCTATAAGATAAGCACGCTTACCGGCGCTACAAGAGCAGATAGCTGGGTGGATATAGAAGGGGGAATAGGCAATCTGTTCTCCAACGCCAGTCTCAGACGGCAATTTCCTAATGAACGCTATTACGTTGACGGGGATCCGGTAAAACTTTCGAAGAACAATACCTTTATAGGCCAACATATTATGGTGCCTCGGGAGGGTGTAGCAATACATATCAATGCCTTTAACTTCCCTGTGTGGGGCATGCTTGAGAAGATAGCCGTTAACCTGTTTGCGGGAGTACCTGCCATCGTGAAGCCAGCCACCCTTACTTCCTTTCTTACGGAAGCTGTCTTTGAAGAGATCATCAAGTCCAACATACTGCCGGAAGGTTCTCTACAGTTGATCTGCGGATCGGCTAGGGGAATATTGGATACCGTTGAAACGCAGGACGTAGTAACCTTCACCGGATCGGCCCATACAGGCAGAAGTCTGAAGGCTCATCCAAGGATCCTGGCGGAGTCTGTCCCATTCAATATGGAAGCAGATTCGCTCAACTGTTGTGTGCTAGGACCAGACGTCCAGCCAGGGACCCCTGAGTTCGACATCTTTATTAAAGAAGTTGTCAGGGAAATGACAACCAAGGCAGGGCAAAAATGTACAGCAATACGCCGTATTATGGTGCCGGCAGAAAAAGTGGAGGATGTGCAGATAGCTATGGGCAAGCGCCTCCAACAAACCACTATAGGAGACCCGACGGTAGAAGGCGTCCGAATGGGCCCTCTGGCAGGGATAAGTCAACGTAATGAGGTGCGGGAAAAAGTGCAATTGTTGGCAAAGACCCAGCAGATAGTCATCGGCAACATTGATAAGTTCGAGGTAATTGGAGCGGACAAAGAGAAAGGAGCCTTCCTTCCTCCACTAGTCTTCCTTAATGACGATCCATTTAATAAAGTTGACTGTCACAACGTAGAGGCCTTCGGGCCTGTTGCTACCATAATGCCTTACAATACGCTTGAAGAAGCTATGGAACTAGCAAGAATGGGCAGAGGCTCACTTGTATGTTCGATCGTTACCAAAGATGATGATGTTGCGAAAGAATTTGTCCTGGGCACCGCAGCTATGCATGGACGTATACTTGTCTTAAACAGCGACTGCGCCAAGGAAAGTACCGGGCACGGTTCTCCATTGCCCTTGCTGGTCCATGGCGGCCCGGGAAGAGCGGGGGGTGGCGAAGAAATGGGAGGTAAGCGCGGGGTTATGCATTACCTGCAGCGAACTGCTATCCAGGGATCACCAACAACCCTCACACGGATAACGAATGTATACCAGCAGGGGGGATACCAGAATGAACCAGAAGTTCACCCTTTCCGGAAACACTTTGAAGACCTGAGCGTTGGGGATACTCTGATCACTGCAAAGCATACCGTTTCGGAAGCAGATATTACCAACTTCGCCAACGTAAGCGGCGACAACTTCTATGCCCATATGGATGCTACTTCACTGGAAGGCACCATCTTCGAAGGCAGGGTTGCTCACGGGTACTACATTCTTTCTAAAGCAGCAGGGCTATTTGTAGATGCAAAGAAGGGGCCAGTGTTACTGAATTACGGGCTGGACGAATGCCGCTTCACAAAGCCCGTATACCCTGGCATGACTATCGGTGTAAAGCTAACGGTGAAGGAAAAGGTAGACCAGGAGAAAAGAACAGAAGACGATATTGCAAAGGGTATAGTGAAGTGGCTGGTGGACGTTTATGACGAAACCGGAGAAACAGTAGCTATCGCGACTATCCTGACGATGGTTAAAAAGAAAAACCAGGAATAGCTCTATAGATAGCAGCTTTGCGACCTCTCTAAGGCAGGCAAGGAGTAACGGGAAAGATATGCAGGTGAAGAATATTGAGAAGCTTGTAAGGGTAGCAACAATTGGCGCGGCCATTTACCTGCTGTGTTTCGCGGCTGCAATGGCTTTCTTTCCTCTTAGACCTTTCTGGAATGACGAGTGGCGCCTGATCTACAATATTAAGTTTAAGGATATTGCCGGGCTGTGGGGCAGGCTTGATCTACTACAGGAGTGCCCACGGACCTATCTCACAGCGCTGAAGATAATCGGGGCATCATTCGACTACAGCTATGTCTCCCTGCGATTACCTTCCCTTGTTATTGCTGTGGCTAGTGTCTTTTTCATCTTTTGGCTTAGAAAGAAGCTATTCCCGAACGGCTCCGTCATCAGCTATCTTTTTATTCTTATCCTGATCTCGTCTCAAACCTTTACTGACTACCTGGTACAAACAAAGCAATATGAGATGGACATATTTCTGTGTCTGCTTGCGCTGTGGCAATTATTTACTCTGTTGAAGTACGCTAAAGATATAGTTCCTGATAAGTACCAATACCTTCTACTTTGCTTTACCTTTCTTATTGTCCCTTACTTTAGTTACGTATACCCCATCACTGTAGCGCCTATATTTCCAGTGATACTTTTGACTTCTGTTAT
>CAMPJV010000266.1 GCA_946886975.1 uncultured Taibaiella sp.
TTCACTTCGCCGAAGTGCCGCCTGCAGACCCGTCTGCGCCGGTATTGGCTAAGGTGGATGTAGTGAAAAGACTACATACGCAGGTGCATCACAGCGCTACGCACCTATTGCATGCTGCATTGAGGACTGTGCTGGGTACGCATGTGGCTCAGAAAGGGTCGCTGGTGAATGAGGAGCATTTGAGGTTTGACTTCTCGCACTTCTCTAAGGTGACTGATGCAGAGGTGCGGCAGATAGAGGCACTGGTAAATGAAAAGATCAGGGAGAATGTAGAGGTAGTGATAAGGGAGATGAGTAAAGAGGAGGCTATAGACCTTGGCGCTATGGCTTTGTTTGGTGAGAAGTATGGTGACAGGGTGCGCGTGGTGATTATGGATCCGGAGTATTCAATTGAGCTCTGTGGTGGTACGCATGTGGGATCGACTGGTCAACTGGGATTGTTTAAGATACAGCATGAGAGCGCAGTGGCCGCGGGCATACGGCGAATAGAAGCGGTAAGCGGTAAGGCGGCTATGGATTGGATAGATGAACAGCTGCAGGCACTGCAGGAGATAAGGCTGGCACTGAAGAACCCGAAAGAACCACTGAAGGCGATAGAGAAAATGCAGGAAGAAAAAGCACAGGTAGAAAAACATGCAGAGATGCTGGAGGCAAGGCACCTGGTGGTTATGAGAAATGAAGTACTTACCAAGGATGAGATCATCAACCAGGTGAGTTTTATCGGCGATATAGTGGAAGTGAGCTCTCCTGATGCACTGAAGAAACTATGTATGGATGTGAAGCATCACCTGAACGACCACGTGGTGGTGCTGGGAGCAAACATTGGTGGAAAGCCGTTTGTGGCTGTGGGCGTTGCTGATACGGTAGTCGCGGCTAAGGGACTGGACGCGGGAAAGATCATAAAAGAGCAGGTGGCACCGCTGATAAAAGGAGGCGGAGGCGGACAGAAAACCTTAGCCACTGCGGGAGGGCAGGATGTTGGAGGGTTGCAGAAGGTGATAGAGATTATAAGAGGGATGTTATAAACAAAGGCTGCGATCGCAGCCTTTGTTGTTATTAGTTCGTCTGAAGAAGTTCTACATCAAATATTAGTGTTGAGTTTGGTGGTATTGATCCTGCGCCCCTGCTACCATAACCCATATCGGAGGGAATGAAGAAGCGGTATTTGGAGCCTTGTGGCATTAACTGGACTCCTTCTGTCCAACCGGAGATGACCTGGTTCAGACCGAACGATGCCGGTTGATTGCGCTTGTATGAGCTGTCGAACACGGTGCCATTGATCAGTCTGCCTTCGTAATGGACAGTGACTCTGGCCGTGGAGCCTGTAGGTTTAGGACCGGTGCCTTCTGTGAGCACTTCGTATTGCAGGCCTGAAGCTGTTGTCTTTACCTCAGGACGTTGCGCATTGTCCTCAAGGAACTTAGTCCCTTCTTCTGATGCGTTAGATGCTTTCTGGTTCATAAAATTTCTTAGTTTGTCTTGTAAGCTCATGTTTTTATAATTATCGTTCTTCTAGGATCGGCGGACAGTTGAACTGGTCAATTAAGACACTATCGTAATGATCGGCTTTTGAGAACAAGTCGCGGAACATATCCTCTCCTGACTCAAGGTTGATATCCAGGTCGTAAATAAGGCTACTCAAGACCACATTGCCTTCATGCAGGGAGAAGAACTTGCCTTTCAGATTCATGTTCTCACGGAGGAGGTAAGTGTATAGTTCCTTTATACCCTTCTTCGGAAGCTGGCAAAGAAAGGCATCGCTAATAATGAAATAGTTCTCTGGGTTGTAGCTAATCCTGATCTTGGCAGAGCCTTCTTCTACTTCCCATTTGTTCTGACCAGTGCGGGCGAGATCACGATTGAAGCCTAGCTTTTCCAGGATACCTTCTATGGTCTTAGCGATCCCAGACGCCGGAGCATCAACTAATTCTTCCTTCTGAGGGAAGTCTATTTCGGTGCCGCAGTTAGGGCAGTACTTTCCTCCTTCAAGATTCTGCTCGGTGACCAGCGTACTGCAGGAGGGGCAGCGCATGGCGACCTGTCCCAGGATAGGTTTATACTGGTCCAGAGCTTCCCGTAAATAATTCACCGGTAAGGCGAAGCCAAGGTTATCGCCGCCCTTAATAATAAACGTATTTACGCCTACTACCTGGCCTTCTGTATTGACCAAAGGGCCGCCACTGTTGCCCGGATTGATAGCGGCATCTATCTGAATGTATTTGAGACCCTGCTGAACACGGTTCACCCGGGAAATCACGCCCTGGGTAGCAGTGTAGTTCAGGCCATAGGGGTGACCAATGGCAAGCACGGTGTCTCCGTCTTTGAGCAATTCAGAGTTCCCGAGCTTAAGCTCCGGAAGATCCCTCATACTTACAGGGGGCATCAGAAAAGCGAGGTCGAACTTTTCATCAGAGAACACCACTTGTGCAAGCTTCTTGTCGAATGTCCTTGCCTTGACAGTGACTTTCCGGTTTTCTTTTATTACATGGTTATTTGTGACAATGAGGTCATAGTCGCATAAGTAGAAGCCGGTACCAGTGCCGGACTTGGTAGCAATCTGGACAATCGTATTCTGGTAGCGTTCTATGATTTCCTGCATGCTCATATTACTCGCGCCGGGTTTCGAGGTTCATATTTACCATGTGCTCACTAAATGTTACACCAAAGTCGTACAGGCTTTCATATGAGACCCTGCTATGGTCCCACTTCATACCCTTAAACTTATCCTTAAACTTTGATAAAGCCTGGTCTACTGCGGTCTCTATACTGTCCTTGTCGAACTGCTTTGTGTCCGGATTATAAAGCTTCTCTTTCATTCCGAGCTCTGCAAAGAAATCAGCATGCATTACGGCCATGTATATTGTAACAAGATCTGTCTGAACACGAGGCATACTATAAATAAATTGGTTGTAGAGCACGCCATATTCATTAATGACAACAGCAATGTCCGGGTACTTATGCTCTACATACCAGTTTGAGTCTTTGTCTGCACTTATTACGTGGTCCCTTACTTTATCAGACTTGGGCGGAGTAGCGATCGAGAATGTTGACTTTGAGTGATAAAGACTTGCGCTAAAATCTTCCTTTGAAAGGTCCAGCAGCTTCCGGATGGCGTCCTTCATCATCTGGTTGCGCTCCACCAGTGCTATCTCATCTTTCTTATCCCAATACATGGCATTGATCTTTTCCATCTGGGCAAGAAGCTTCGCCTCGGGCAGGATAAGAAAATCGATTCTATAGATAAGTGCCAGGAGCAGGTAAGCGATGGCCCCGGAAAAGGAGTCCTGGTTAACCTCGGATACCCTGTTTAGCGTATCCTGTTTCCACTTTCGGAAATACTTGTATTTCACCTCCAGCTCATGATCGGGGAGTTTTTGGATGTGGTCTGTATCAGTGGGTTTTAGGTAAGAAAAGTCCGTCAGTAAGAGATCATCCTGCCTGTCTGCCTTTGTGGCTAATTCTCTCAGGCCATAGTACATCTTGCTGGGATTGGTAGAGGCAACGTCTGAGATGAAGACCATGTAGAGCGTATTGCCATCATCAAGGGAGCTATGACTATAATACAGAGCATAGTTCATCTCCAGTAGCCGGCGCATTACAGCTGTGCCCGGGGTGTCCATCACTGCCAGTGCGCAGCGTGCAGTAATCACATCTCCATCAGATTCCCCGTAAATTTTTTTGGATCCCTGTGTTAATGAAAAGGTGAATTTCCGGCCATCGGGCTTGAATACTACATTATCCTCCTCCTCATCTCTAAGGTAGTCGAAGAAAGCATTGAAGGCTTCCCCGTAGTTCTTCTCTTTGTACCTGTCTTCTGCTATATACCAGCTCTGTGTTTTCTTCTGAGACTTATTATTATCGCTATACCGACCAAAATGAATGCCCTCCAGCCCGGCAAAGGGATAGATCTTTCCGACAGGTTTCCGGGATGGTGTCCCATTAGATTTTGAAGAAGACTTCTTTTCGACCTCTTCCTGCCCGAGGGCACGCCACGCGGGCTGGTCGTCTTCGTGCATGGCGGCTACTGGATGCGCTTCGACCGCAGCTACTGGTCGCATCTGGCGAACG
>CAMPJV010000267.1 GCA_946886975.1 uncultured Taibaiella sp.
GGGTTTATAGGGGCTGGCCTGTTCTCAGGCTGGCTTTTTTGTGCTAACTTTCCACCTCTTTCCAAACTTATTCTATGTACCGCACGCTTGCAGGAGTCATTTTTTGCATACTGAACCTGTCTTTTTATGGGCAGGCTCAGCCGTTAACGGCCTATACCAACATCCAAAACCAGGTAATGGTGTGGGATAATGGTATCATCAGAAAGGTAGACTACCTGCGCCCGATGGAAATGAAAATAGGGCGGACGGCCATTCCTTACTTAGATAACTCCCGCTCTTTCAAGATCTACTACGGAGGAGGAATCCGGACTGTAAACATTGGCTTCACTAACGAATTTGCTGTCAGCGACAACCTTGTGGCTTTCCTCAATGCAAGATCTCTTAACGTTTTTGACAAGGGCAATATAAAGAACCTTTCAACCCTGGCGACACAATATTACCTCGGAGACAGTGTGCTCCTATTCCTTGACGGGATAAGGAATGAGTACAAGGCTTATTATAACGGTACCGTTTACCCAATCGAGAACTTCCTGGCGGGAGATGCGCTTGATGTGATCAAGGTGTCTGATAATGTGGCTGCCTACGTAAACTATGCTAATCAGTTTCGAATCTTCTGGCATGGAGACATCATTGCCCAGGAGGATTATGCTGTAGACAAGTTTGATGTAGGTCGAAATACAGTGGCTTATATAGACGCAAATCGCCAGTTCAAAGTCTTTCACAATGGGACCACTTTTACACTGGAACAGTTTCCACCGGAATCATTTTCGGTAGGGGATAATGTGGTAGCCTACGTGTCGAACGACGGGTATTTTAAGATCTTTTATGAAGATAGTGTGAGAAACATAGGCTTCTTCAGGCCGGATTACCAGGTGGGTGACTACGTAGTGGCTTACCGCGACGGAGGTGGCTATTTCAGGACTTTCTACAAGGGAGAGATCACTAACCTGGAAAGCTACTATCCCGACAACTATACTGTTCAGTATAACTCTGTGGCGTATCTCAACAGGAGTAATGTCCTTCGCCTGTTTACAGAGGGTGAAGTTTATGACGTAACGACTTCTTACAATAACGGCGATACAGATGTGCAAAATAACTGGCTGCTGAGCTATGATGTGCTGCAGTACAGAGTAGGACTGAATCTGTACCGGGTATTTTACAAGGGAATGGAGTACGGCAATTAGAAGTAGCGCCTTACCATCCTGAGGGAGTGGGTCCTTCGTCTCAGCATAGTGCTGATAATACCTCCCTGATCTATTTTATCTATTACGACCCGCCCGGCAGCATCGGTGGCGTGTATAATTGACTGATTGTCAAGGAGAATACCTACGTGATTGATCTTTCCTTCCGCATTGTCAAAAAAGGCAAGGTCGCCGCGCTGGCCATGTTGCAGGAAATCTACTACTTCCCCTTCCATAGCCTGCTGCGATGCATCGCGGGAGAGCTTTCTGTTACAAATCTTGAAACACATCTGCGTGAGCCCAGAGCAATCGATGCCTGCAGAACTTCTGCCACCCCACTGGTAGGGAGCGTTCATATAGATCAGGGCATTCTCTGCTATTGCGTTCGCGGTGGCTTCTAACTTATTCAGCTCCAGCTTCTTTCCTTTGAACTTACCTGTCTGAGTGCCGATGACGACCTTGGATCTAAGCAGATCGGCACCAAGAGGCAGCCACATTTCTGATGATTCGAAGACAATCTTATCGGTGTTTCGGCCCACCATGTGTTTGGGCTGCTTATTGTATTCCTTTTTCTCTACTATGGCTAGCTGGGAGACCTTGCACCACCCCTCATAATTGTCCCAGGCCACCCTGATCTTAGCCCATTCGTTCTCATTCATCTCAAGGACCTCGGCTTTTTCGCCGAAAAGCAGCTGACTAACCTGCTCGGATCTGTGCATAGGCTCCTTACGGATGGGCATCACTGATACGTTGCAGAAGGAATATGAAAGAACCATTGCCATAATATGGTGCAAAATAATGCTTTTCTGAGGATGATGATCGGAATAGTGGAGTGCGCTGTGGGTAGTGGGACGCGTGGGACGGTCAAACTGATTTCCCGATTTCTTTTATTAATTTAGCAGCTTAACTATGTCCCGCCCCGAGAGAAGATATCTACAGAGGGAAGGCTAATCAATTCTTTTATCAGACAAAAAGCTACAATACATCATGGACAATACAGTCATCATCGTCGCAATTGTTGCGATAGCGGCGATATTAATAGGTATATTTTTAGGTAAGCTCATATTCTCAAAGAATACCCAAAAGCAAGTAGAGGACGCAGAAAACCAGGCTAAGAAGTTAATAGAAGACGCTAAAGCGCACTCAGAAACGCTTAAGGAAAAGAAGATATTAGAAGCAAAAGAGCATTTTCTTCAACTAAAGAGCGCCCACGAAAAGGAAGTTCTGGTAAGGAACCAGAAGTTAGCGGAGAACGAGAACAGGCTGAAGCAGCAGCAGCAGGGCTGGAATGACAAAAATGCGGCCCTGCAGAAGCAAATCAATGAGTATGACCAGCTTAAGCTGAACCTCGACAAGCAGATTGAGGTAGTGAATATAAAGCGCAACGAGCTGGAGAGACACCAGGAGGAGCACATAAAGCGGCTGGAGAAGGTGGCCAACCTGAGCGCTGAAGAGGCCAAATCTGAGCTAATTGAGCTAGTGAAGGAAGAAGCCCGCACCAAGGCCATGTCTCACGTGAAGGAGATAATGGAGGAGGCGAAGGTGAACGCGACCAAGGAAGCCAAGAAAATAGTAATACAAACCATTCAGCGTACTGCTGCTGAGCAGACGATAGAGAACGCAATAACCGTCTTTAACCTGGAAAGTGATGAGGTGAAGGGTCAGATAATAGGCCGTGAGGGGCGGAACATACGCGCGCTGGAAGCAGCAACGGGAGTGGACCTGGTGATTGATGATACCCCGGAGGCGATAGTGCTGAGCTGTTTTGACCCGCTGCGCAGGGAAATAGCCCGCTTGTCGCTGCAGAGACTGGTGCAGGATGGACGGATACACCCGGCCCGCATCGAAGAAGTGGTGGAGAAGACGAAAAAGCAACTGGAAGAACAGGTGATGGAAATAGGGGAGCGCACGATTATAGAACTTGGGGTGCATGGACTTCATAAGGACCTGGTGAGACTGATAGGTAAGATGAGGTTCAGAAGCTCGTATGGACAGAACCTGCTGATGCACTCGAAGGAGACTGCCAACCTGTGCGGCATAATGGCGTCGGAGCTTGGACTGGGCCAAAAGGTGGTGAAGCTGGCCAAGAGGGCCGGTCTGCTGCATGACATAGGAAAGGTGCCTGATGAAGAAACAGAACTGAGCCACGCATTGCTGGGCGCGAAGATAGCAGAGCGGTGCGGAGAACACCCAGCTGTGGTAAACGCTATAGGCGCACACCACGACGAGATGGAGATGACCTTTATTATTTCGCCACTTGTGCAGGCGTGTGACGCCATAAGCGGTGCAAGGCCGGGAGCGAGAAGAGAGATGATGCAAAGCTACCTGCAAAGGATCAAGGACCTGGAAGGGCTGGCTATGGCATATAACGGAGTTGACAAGGCGTATGCGATACAGGCGGGCCGTGAACTGCGCGTAATAGTAGAGGCTGATAAGGTGAGCGATGCGGAAAGCGATCGTTTATCCTTTGAGATAGCAGATAAGATACAAAAGGAAATGCAATATCCCGGACAGATCAAAGTGACTGTAATACGGGAGCTGAGGGCGGTGAATATAGCCCGATAGGTAAGATTTTAAGAGAGAAAGCCCCGGTATTCAGATGCCGGGGCTTTTTTATATGCCAATATTTCCCGTACGAAAGAAGGGTGGCTTTTCTATGGCATAGGTTTTTAGCCAGATAGGCAAGTTGGCGGGCCTTGTTGGGAAAGAGCTTGTAGCAGGCTGGAGCATTGGGTGGTGATGCTTAGGAGATTCGTAGTAAAGCCTGGGATAAGCCTAGGATAAGCCTACGATAAGCCTAGGATGAGTCTGGGATAAGTCTGGGATGAGGCCTCATAGAGGGCAAAAGATGCTATTGAAAAACCTGATAGGTGATGGTGAGGGATAA
>CAMPJV010000268.1 GCA_946886975.1 uncultured Taibaiella sp.
ACGAGGAAGAAATGGAGACAGCCCCCATTCCCAAACATGGACGAACACATAGCCTCTCACTCACCTTGCCGTCCCTTGGGTTAGCCGTTCTTAAGCGGGTCAGGGGATATGACCACATTTAATAAGTATACTAACTAAACAAAGGAAAAAGGCTGTCCTCGAAAGGACAGCCATAATTCCTGCTAACACCATAACCATTAATATCACAAAGCCTGGCAGGAATCTAAATCTTAATCAACATTATAAACTACATCCTCATCCTTTACGATCATCTCCGACAGATAAGCATCTAGTCGTTTGTATAGAAACTGACCGGCATCCTGAGGTGACTTTGCGATCACGATCACGTCATAAAGACTGCCCTCATAATCTCTCAGGGTCTTTTTGTAGTCCCCTACGTCTCCTAACTGGCTCATCAGTATATGCTGATTGATATCATCATACGGAGCAATGGCAAGGCACTCGATAACAGCCTCAGTTGTGCGATCAAATTGTTGCCCCCGCAGGTCATCGTGCTTCTCATATAGGGCAGTAGCCTGAGTGAGGGTCAGTGGGTGCTTGGTCATACACGAGCATGTCCACCAAAATCGCACCATCACGGCTTGCGGGTCAATTTACAGCCCTAAATTCATCCGAATTCATCTACTAACTAGCCACTTACACCGGGTCAAATAGTTACAGGCACATTATTAGTGGCGGCTAACGCAAACCCAACACCATGAGCCAAAATGAGGTAAATAGTCTCAAAATGCTGAAACAGGTGAGGACAGTTTCCACACTCCCGGATAAGGAACTCAGGGCTCTTCTGCGAGATCTGTCTCCATTCATCCTGAACAGGTGGATGCAATACTTTGCCCAAAAAGAACAATACGAGGTGTGCCAGGTTATTAAAGAGGTTTTAAATAACGAATAAAGATTTGGTTTCTTCAGTAGAGCTTTCTAACTTTATATTCAAGAGGTTTAAATAGCGTCCAGCGGCTTCTACAGGACTTTGTCCATGCCTTCTCCTCTCCTTCTACATATTCATTCGCTCCCTTTCCGGGCATTGTATTCAATTATTATGGAACTCAAGATATGGCGCGGGCGTAGTCTATCAGATGTAGGTGCTTGGTCGTTCCTGGAATCAGTAGACGTTACCTGCGCCACCTAACTTCGCTTCTGTTTGAAGAGCATATGAGTGAGCCGAAGAGAAGTCGTCTTCGGCTCATTTATTTCGCTGCGATTGCAGATTTAAGATATGGCGCGGGCGTAGTCTATAGATGTAGGTGCTTGGTCGTTCCTGGGATCAAATAGATATTACCCGCGTCAATCATTTTACAGGGCAAAGCAAAACAGAGAGGATAAGCCGTTGCTTTACAGCGACGGCTTAGTTGTTTAAGGATGTTCCCGCTGCCCACCGGGCAGCTACTCCCCCTTCTATGGAAGCGCACACCTCCGCGACAGGGCAACTACAAGCCCTGCACCAATTAAATTTCCCAATAAGTCAAAGATCTACCGCCATAATGGCTATATAGACTCCCATGATGTACATGGGATGGTTGTTGTTAGTTGCCAACGGACGTCTTTTTCTGAAGACCCCTCAGCGTACTTGCATTTTTATGTTTGTTGTGACTCCTGGCTATGTGATGCAATGATCAGCCATCGAGAGAGATCCATTTCCTTGGAAATGACCTGGAATGCCTTACGGCGCAGGCAATTAGCAGTCCATTTACTGCTGTTTTGCGAATAGCAAATATACGAAATCACAGAGGCGAATACAAATATTTGTTGCAATAATGCACCCTCCCAAACCTCTGGTTTTTAACGCATTTCTGTGTTTGTTATGCTACAGTATGCAACCTTAAATCGTGAGCTTACAGTTGAGTTTTTCCAAATTGATGAATGCTAAGTTTTCCCTACAAGTATTATGCCGCAAGAGTCCTGGAGACCAGGCCTAATAGTTTCAAGAGGGAAGACTGTAAGGCTGCGAAAAACACGACAGGTTAACGCGCTGAGAGAGAAAAGTGAGCAGTGGAAAAGATGACAGGAACTGAGTTCGTAACTGTCTTACTTCAAAAGTCTATCTAAAGCGCATAGATACGAGATGGACGCCTTTGTCCTGGCAGGCAAACATTTGTCGTAACTTACCCTTTTTAAAGTTTTTGACCTTGGCCAAGAAAGCTCCTGTACCTAAGAAAGAAAATACACCTGTAAAAGATAGGGCCCCGCTTAAGAAGCCACCTCCAAAGAAAGTCCTGCCTGAGGAAGCGCTGGCTAATGATAAGCCGTTCATGATAGCTGGCATAGGCGCCTCCGCAGGTGGGGTAGAGGCGGTAAGCGCATTGGTGAAGGCCTTGCCCGACAATCTTCGGATGGCTTATGTGGTAGTGCAGCACCTGTCACCTGATCATGAGAGTATTCTGCCGGATATATTGCAACGGCTCACATCAATGCCTGTCCACCAGGTCTCTGACGGCCTGCACGTACTGCCAGACAATATATATGTGATCCCGCCTAACACCTACATGAGTATAATAGACGGCCACCTCAGGCTCGGCCCGCGGGGGGCCGGCAATATTGCCCCTCATACGATAGACTTTTTCTTTACCGGCCTCGCAGCCCACTACCAGAATAAGGCGATCGGTATCATTCTCTCAGGCATGGCGCCTGATGGGGCGGGGGGAATACAGACCATCAAGGCTGAAGGAGGGATAACATTTGCCCAGGACGATAGTGCCGCGTTTCTTGGTATGCCGAAACATGTGATCAGTACCGGTTACGTAGATTTTGTCCTCCCTCCTGCTCAAATTGCTAAGGAACTGTCTTCTATTGCCCGGCTGCCTTACGCGCACGCATCACCCGAGCAGATACTTAAATCCGGGGAAGCGGACCTGAGAAGGATCCACATATTGCTGCACAACAAAGTGGGTGTAGATTTCTCAGTTTACAAGCAAACAACCATCAACAGGAGGATATTGAGAAGGATGGGCCTTACCAGGCAGGCGAGCATTCCGGACTACACAAAGTTCCTGATGAAACATCCCGAGGAGTTAGACCTCCTGTACAAGGACTTGCTGATAAATGTTACTTTCTTTTTTCGTGAGCCGGGACAATACAAGGCGCTGCATAAAATCATACTTCCGGCACTGTTCAGGAACAGGAAGGCAAATGACCCCCTGCGGATCTGGATTCCCGCCTGCTCTACAGGAGAGGAAGCCTGTTCCATCGCCATCAGCGTCTTCGAGTACCTTGGCGAAACAGCTATGACTACTGCCGTCCAGATATTTGCAACAGACCTTAGTGAGGCTGCCATCGAAAAGGCCAGAACAGGTATATACCCCAAGACTGCTCTCGAAGGGGTCAGTCAGGAGCGGATCAACCGGTTCTTTATAAAGATCGATGGCAGCTACCAGATCATAAAGGCCATCCGGGATATTTGCGTTTATGCCACTCACAACCTGCTGCAGGATCCCCCATTCTCCAGGATGGACATTATTAGCTGCCAGAATGTAATGATCTATCTCGAGTCTACCCCCCAGCAAAGAATACTGAACGCTTTTCACTACGCTCTTAAGCCCACGGGTTTTCTGATGCTGGGAAAGTCTGAGACGATTGGAGCGGCTACAGATCTTTTTGAGCAGATTGAAAAGGAGCCGCGCATCTATACTAAGAAAGCGACAAACCAACACACTCCCTTAGACTTTCCGGCCAGGCTTTCCTCTATAACGCATATTGATGAAAGTCAGCTCCAGGACCATTTTGCAGCCAAGCCTGAGGCATCTGTCGATATAGAAAAAGAAGCGGATAAGCTGCTCCTGAGCCACTATGTTCCGGCAAGCGTGGTCATCAATAAGGACTTGCATATTATCCGGTTCAACGGCAACACTTCACACTATCTGCAACCCACTAGCGGAAAGGCAAGTCTGCACCTGCTGAAGATGGTGAGGGATGAGCTCGTGTTTGAGATAAGAAGTCTTATCTACAGGGTTAAGAAAGATGGAAGGGCCGCTAAAAAGGATGGTATTGAAATTGACTCTTAAACACAACACCGATCCCACGAGACGGACTCCTA
>CAMPJV010000269.1 GCA_946886975.1 uncultured Taibaiella sp.
CTTAACATCTGCTCACGCAAAGAAATAATTCTTTGTTTTACGCTATCTCCACCTGAGCGCTCCACTAATAAAAGCGTAGTTGCATCGATGTCGTCTTCCCTCTTGATCTGAGTTTTTTCCGGATCATCATATCCACCTGCCTGATCGATTATTCTTGTTTTCCAACTTTCAAGATAATCATACATCTCCTGTGCAGCAGCTCTTACCTGTTTAGCTCTATCATTGAAGGGCTTCACGCGCGCTTCCTGACCAGTCTGATTCTGCTGCTCATCAAAGCTTTGGTAGAGTTTATTGTTTTTATCCTGAATAGAAGTGTTAGACGAACTAATACTCTGATTGATCGTTTTAAACGCGTGCAATATTTCGGATGATACGTTTAAGGCAAGCATAGCGGTCAACACCAGATACATCAGGTTGATCATTAGCTGCCGAGGCTCTTTAGGTAGAGACATCCTATTATTAGTTTACTTTGGTTATGACTTTATTTCTTTCTTCTTCAATTACACTCAAGCCTATCTACCCTGCATAGCAGACAACATATTACCGTAGATCTGGTTCAATGATGTCAGGTTCTTAGACAATAAAGCAATTTGATCTTTAGCCGCCTGTGCGTCTGTAGCACTGGATGCCATAGCATCTGATGCACTAACCAGGTTACTATAGAATTTGTTCATAGCCTTCAGGTGATTGTTTGCATCCTGAAGCTCAACTTCATATATCTGGTTCAGTGAGCCAAGATTCTTAGAAAGAACCTGCACCTGCTGGTGGAACTTGGTAGTATCCTCTGCAGCATTGTTGAAAGAACTCATAGTCTGAGCTGCTCCCTGGAACGTATTTCTCATCTCACCCAATGCACCAGCTGCTTCGCGGGCGCTCTTGGAATATTCATTCGTAGCGGATGTAACATCAGATATGTCCTTTACCTGCTCAACAACCTGTCCGAAACGCTGGAAGTTCTGATTCAACTTGTCAAGATTTGCCGGAGTAATCTTAGCATCTTCCAACATTTGATCAAGAGTCTTAGACGGAGAAGTCTTCAGCTTGTTGTCTGGCTTACCGCCCTTGCGATATGCTTCAACATGTGGGTTCTCGTCAATATTAGGATAGTAACGCTCCCAATAGTAATCCTTATGTGGTGGTAATACTCCAAGCATCGCGAAGATCAAGGCTTCAGTCAACATACCTACTGTAAGCATTATACCAGCGCCGGGCCAGTGCTGAATTTTAAACAGCGCACCTAACAACACAATAGAAGCACCCAAACCAATGATGAAGTTTTTGATATACTTACCCTGTTTGGTCTCGAAAAACAGCGTGATTGAATTCATGTTATTTATTTATTTTTTCTGGTACAGTTGATAATAATGAGTATTCTAAATTTAGTTTTATCTTCTAACAGGGGCATTTGTTAAAGCTGGTGCGATCTCCTGATAGATACAACGGAAACCAAGGTAAGGCTTAGCTGTATCAGCATATTCCCAATCGCGGGTACCGACCTGGAGATAGTAGGCTACGTCTCTCCAGCTTCCACCACGAACTACCTTCCGGCGCATCCATTGTGGATCGTTTTCACGAAGCTTGTATTGGATCTCAGGATTGACATCCGCTACAGCAGAATAAGCAGTTCCGAAATAAGAGGAAGTTGTCCACTCACTCACATTACCAGACATGTTATATAAACCATAGTCATTAGGCCAGTAGCGGTCAACAGGAACTGTGTAAAGACCACCATCTGCCGCGTAGTTACCGCGCTGAGGCTTGAAGTTAGCCAGGTAGCAACCCTTCTTGTTTAACAAGTAAGGACCTCCCCAAGGATAAGGTGCTTCATTACGACCACCACGTGCTGCCCACTCCCACTGCATCTCATTAGGTAAACGGAACTCGCCTTCGAAATATTGCCTGTTTTTTTCCCTTTCTGCTCTCCAAAGGTTTGTACGCCAGTTGGTGAAGGCATTTGCCTGGAACCAGTTAACCCCTACTACAGGATAGTTATTGAAGGCAGGGAACCAGTTGTACTGCATAGCGATCGGCTCGTTATAAGAATAAGAGAACTGACGCATCCAAACAGTGGTATCAGGATAAACATTGATATCGTACTTACGGATAAAGTTTGTACGGGGCTGGTTTGGGTTCCTTACGGCTTCATCATAATCGAAAGTCTCGTAATGATAAACCAGCTTGCTGTTATCATACTCTCTCTTGCCCCAGCCAGACTGCTCTGCCGGAATGTAGAGATTGGCTAACTGATCCTGAACATCCTGATCGTTGTAGTTAATTCTCTTTCTGAAATCTACGCGCTGACCTCCGTTAGGATCATCAATGAAGTCACCCAGCTGAACGTGAGCAATAGAATCGCGGATCCAGTTGGTGAACTGACGATACTCGGCATTTGAAATTTCGGTAGCATCCATGTAGTAACCTGTCATCTGAACGGTACGGAGCATCGCATCATTTCTTCCACGAACATCTTCGTCGCTTGCACCCATCTTCAAAACGCCCGAGGGAACATACACCATGCCAAGCGGTACGGGCGCCTTATAGTTCATATTGGTAGGACTACCAACCAACTGACCTCCGGTACCCGGTTTACCGCAGCTTGCAAACAATGCCAGCAATGCTACAGCCGAGATCTTCAGGGGAAATTGTTTCATACTACTGTTGTTATTGTTTTTTTGCGTTTAGGCAAATAAAGTAAAATTTTTGGCTCGAAGTATTTTACTGCTCCGAAACCGGCACACAATATTTAAAGATTTTTCCAAAAATGCAAGTGTCCAAAAAAATTTTGTTAAGATATTCAAGACGTTAGCGTCTGGAAAAAGCCCATAAAGTGAAATACTATCCAATAGGTTGTAATAATTGTAATGTCTCCTCTATACTGCGCACAGGCGATAAGCAAGCCTGCTGTGTGCAAACAAATATAATAGATTCTCCCGACAAATTTTTTTCTTTTAAAACAGGAATATCAGATATTTCTTTTTGGGAAGTGAGGGTATAACAATGTGGTAAATAATGGTTTTGCAGGTCTTTATACATCTTACCTGAATCTTCCCCTGCGCACACTATGGTCCTTGGCTCCATGGTGTATCGCTGAAGGAGGGAGGCCCAATAGCCGAAGGAGTAGGTATATCGGGCGGTGGTTTCGGACAATTGCTGCAACATGTACGCGGCTTGTTCCAGCCAGTTGTTTCGCTCCATGCACATGCCCAAGAGCAACAGGTTATTTGCCATTACGGCGTTAGCTGAAGGGATCGCGCCATCATACATGTCGACTTTCCGGACAGGGATGTCGGTCTGGTTGGAAGACGTGAAGTAGTAAAAGTTTCCATCCTCGTGAATGAATTCCTTACCGACCGCCTCGCATAGCTCGGTGGCCTTGAGTATCCAGCAGTTGCTGCCGTTGGCAGAGGCGAGCTGCAGCATGGCAGATATGAGGTAAGCATAGTCATCGAGGTTGGCCTCTATCCTTGCTTTGCCTTGCTTCCATACGTGCTTCAGACCGTCTTGTTGCAGAAAGCTTTTTACCAGCAGGGCCATGTGTGCTTCTGCCCTTTCCAAATAGTCTGTGCGCTCTAATGCTACGCCAGCTCTAGAAAGAGCAAGGTTCATAAGCGCGTTCCATGACAGGAGGCTCTTATCGTCTGTGAGGGGGCGAATGCGTGGCTCTCTCACTGCAAACAGCTTCTTCTTTGCTGCCTGTAGCTGTCGCTGTATCTCAGCTTCCGACAGGCCGGTTGAGTGTTTCAGCTCCTCTATTGTTAACGCAACGTGGAGGATATTAGTATGCTCCCAGTTGCCTTCCTGCTTTACGCCAAAGTACAATTGCGCTGCTTTGCTGTCGTCACCCATGGCTGCTTTCCACTCATCCCATGTCCAGGTGTAGAACTTACCCTCCACGCCTTCACTGTCTGCATCGAGGGCACTGTAGTAAATACCGCTTTCATCCCGGAGCTCGCGCTCGATGAAGGCAATGGTTTCGTCTATGACACGCCTGTATCGCTCCTCCTTTG
>CAMPJV010000270.1 GCA_946886975.1 uncultured Taibaiella sp.
GGTGAAGTAAGCCAAGTCCTCTCCCCATGAGGTGCTACAGACATGGCCAGAACATTGCCTTTCTAGTGACTGAGCTACAAGCTGTACATAAACTATTGTCAGATGCGATCCTGGTCAGAAGAGTAACATGAAGGGATGGCATTTTCGGCTAAGTGGAATACAAAAAACAAACACTATATCTAATAGTCGTTAGCTTTAATGGCTATTTGTGTCCAGCTTACTTAACCTTTCCATATGAGGCGACTATTTATGATTCTGTCCATTACCGTCCTCGTACTTGTTTTTGGCATCAGTCTGGTGTGGACACCCATACTATGGTTGCTCCTACTTATCGGGCCATTGATGTTGCTCGGTGTTTATGATATCCTGCAAACGAGACACAGTATCACGCGGAACTTTCCCGTGGCTGGGAGAATGCGGTTTTTCATGGAAAGGCTACGCCCGGGGATCTATCAATATTTTGTGGAAAGCGATACCGGTGGCCGGCCTTTTAGCCGGATCAACCGCTCCCTTATATATCAAAGGGCCAAAGCTGTAGACGATACTGTACCTTTCGGCACGCAGCTCAATGTTTACGACAGCGGCTATTCATGGCTTAACCACAGTATTGCAGCCATTCACCCACATGAACTGGAGCAACACCCGCGCGTAATGGTTGGCGGACCCGATTGCGCACAGCCTTATTCAGCGAGCATCTTCAATATATCGGCTATGAGCTTCGGGTCGCTGAGTCAAAATGCAGTCCTCGCACTTAACGGAGGAGCCAAACTTGGGAACTTCGCACATAACACGGGTGAAGGAGGCTTAAGTGATTATCATAAGCAGCAAGGCGGGGACATCATCTGGCAGATTGGTACGGGGTATTTTGGCTGCCGGAATCCAGATGGTTCGTTCAATGATGATGCATTCCGGGAACGAGCCCACCTGCCACAAGTAAAAATGATAGAGATCAAACTCTCGCAGGGTGCGAAACCAGGACATGGAGGCATGCTGCCAGCCCGTAAGGTTACACCGGAAGTAGCACGTATCCGTTTGGTAGAAGAAGGGAAGGACGTTATTTCTCCACCTGCTCACAAGGAGTTTTCCACGCCGCTGGAGATGGTTGACTTTATAAAAAAGCTCAGGAACCTCTCAGGGGGAAAACCAATCGGGTTTAAGTTGTGCATAGGCAACAAAAGCGAATTCCTTGCGATTTGCAAGGCGATGCAGGAGAAGGCTATCTATGCTGATTTTATTACAGTGGATGGAGGCGAGGGTGGGACAGGTGCTGCCCCTCTGGAGTTTTCCAACTCCGTTGGAATGCCATTGAGGGACGCGCTCGCCTTTGTCTATGATGCACTAAATGGCTTTGGCCTGAAGAAACATATCCGGATCATCTCCTCTGGTAAGGTAGCGACAGGCTTCGACCTCGTAAAGAATTTAGCCATGGGCGCCGACATGTGTAATTCTGCGCGAGGCATGATGTTTGCCCTGGGCTGTATACAGGCGCTGGAGTGTAATGCCAATACCTGTCCCACAGGTGTCGCGACACAGGATCCGGCGCTGAGTAAAGGCCTTGTTGTGTCGGACAAGAAAGTAAGGGTGTACAACTATCACAAATCAACAATATTCAGTGCGATTCAGCTAATAGGGGCAGCAGGCCTCCGTCATCCCGATGAGGTCCAGCGCTCCTTTATCTACCGGCGGGTAGGGCCTAATAAGATAGAGACTTTCGCAGACACATACCCGGAGATACCTGAGGGCAGCCTTTGTAATACACCTTATCCCTCACAGTATGAACGGGACATGGCGCTAAGCAGTTCAGCTACGTTTATGCCGGTATTTGAAAACGTAGCGAAGGTGAACCCACAGAGCGCAAGTCCTTTGATTGATGGTAACCTGCTGAAAAAGGGGTCGCAATAGCAATAACGTTGCGCGTTATCACGCATACCAAACTGTCATTTTGCATGGCGCGATGCGCCAATTCCCGGACCAAAAGAAAACCGCCTTAAAAGGGGCGGTAAACCTGAAGTAGGTGCTTTGCCTGGCCGTTTTTCCACATGATGAAGTTAACGATTGTACACCAAAATAATCGAGGAAGGTTTTTAATCTAACTTTAATTTAGCGCAAGTCGAAAACTCAAGTTCTGGGTGCATGGCCGTTCCCAAAACCGGTAGAGAAGATCCTTGCGCTATTTTTTTCGCTGGAGCAAAGCACCCGCAGCGATTTCTGTCTATTTACCCCCATTATTTCTTAAATCCAGCAAGCAGGCCGAATCAAACTCAGGTATTGGGCTTAGCTTCAAGGGGCCATATCTGTTCGTCACACTGATCCCCCAGTACATAATACATTTAGGGTTATTGCAGTGCGCTTCCTTTGTACTATCTGCATGATCAAAGGTCATGGGTGTCCCCTTATCTACAAGTCCCAGTAAATGACCCATTTCATGGAGCAACAAGGTGGTTTCCAGGGTGGTGCGCGCGGGGTTGCTGAACGTATTGGAATGATGTTCTAACGCTTTGCCATAAATGACAATTGAAGTGTTTCGAAAGGCCTGACCTAAGATGTTTCTGTTTTGAAACTCTCCGTTTGTGTACAGGATATAGACAGCCAGTTGGTTGCCCTTCGTATATTCTCTCCTGTTCGCTCTCCTGATTTCGTCAACCTGGCCTCTTGTCAACACACTGTCTTTTACAGCAGGGATTTTACGCTGGACAAAATATATACCTCCCGGTTTACGTAGACGCTGCATAAGAAACCTGCGCAGGTTTTGAATTGCCAGGGCGTCAGGCTCGTATCCGTCCATGTACTGTACTTCCACCTTCAACGAGAAGAATCTGTCAGCTCGTAGTAACTCGTCGGCCGATTCCCCGAAGTTTCTTTCATGAAAGGAAAAGCTTATTTCGTCAGTATTATCGTCTGGTACCTCTTTTTTGCAGCCTGAAAACAGGGTGGTCGACAGCATTAAGATGCAGCAGCAAAGCCTGGATGAGAGAGGACTGGCATGATGGTCTATCTTCTTAAACGAATCCTGCATACTATACTTTGCGTTTAAACTACTCAGACTTATTTTTTAGGTCTTTCACTATTTGTATTTGAAGTCTTACGGAGTGTTAGGAAGTCCGGGCCTTCCTGCTCACTAATTCCCTGGAAAATTAATTACCTCAAAGTAACGTATCAAGTATCAAGGAGCAAGTACGCTCGTGTTGACCGAATTTGTCCGGCTTTATGATTGGTGTCTTTTTGAAGTTGCTGTCATTCTGATCTTTTTACTGTGAAAACTTTTGCAGTACTCTTTTTTACAGTGTACTCCGGCTCAAAGGTGGCCACATCGAAAGCGGCTTTAGCGGCAAGGAATACCATATTGTCCTGCAGGGATGCATAGAACAGCCGCTGTGGTTCTGACAGCTTTTTGTCGCTCAATGACTGGTGGTAATAGCCATACCTTAGGGCAAGGGCGACAAGGTGTCCCGACATCGTATTGTAATGACCAATCAGGCGCTGCCTGCTTTTTCGCTTGATGCCGCGGATAACAGGTGTGGCAAGGTGATGTGTGAAGCTCATCGCTTCCCGTTCCGCCAGATACATATCTTCGATGTAGAAGCCTGCTTGAGTTGGTTCTTCAGGTTTTGATGAGTCAAGAAGGGTGGTGAGGCGGATGTAACAGGAGTGGAACTCCAATATTTCTTCGCCAAGATCGAGATCGGCATCATTGGTTGGGTCTGAAATGGCGGCGGCAATTTTGTCTAATGTCTTCGAGCCGTTTACCATGTATTCGAAGGTTGACAGCCAGGAATACAGGTTTTCGAAAGTGGTTTCGAAGTATTCGTATTTGGTTTCTCCATCGAGCGGGTCGAGCCAGAAGCCTTGTATGCAGACGAGGTCTCCGGACACAGAGATAGTGCAGATCTGGAGGTATTCGGTGAAGTAGAAGCAAGTCATTTTGAATTTTGAGTTTTGAGTTTTGAATTTTGAATTAGGGTTTAGGGATTCTCATTGTCGGTTTCAATTCCTTT
>CAMPJV010000271.1 GCA_946886975.1 uncultured Taibaiella sp.
ACTTGTGATATAGTAAGCATGACCTTTCTCCAGGTCGAAGCGGTGGAATAGCTCATTATTATTGCCGTGAAGAACTACTTCTGAAGACTTGTCAAGATTCTTCATCAGCAGCAGGTTCATGTCTTTCTGCAGTGTCCTGACCAATGCATCTTTGTCTAGCTGGGGAATGATCTGGTTTACTTTGAAGGAGTCGTCCGGGCTCCATTCGAAATCGAAGAAGGTGAGGCCCATTTCGTTCTGGAAGACTACCCGAGTGCTGCGGTCATCCATTACCTTGAAGAACAACAAGCCACTGAGGTGGAATTTCTTAAGCACTACCCTGCCGTCTACAACGCAACGGTAGAGCACCTTGCTAAATTGTGGTTTGAACCTTAAGGCGGAAGTCTTGACGGCGCTGTCCTGCTGTAAGCTTTTGTAAGGAGCAGCACATGAGGTGATGAGGAGAAGAAAGAAAAGGCTACTTAACCTTAAAAAGTGCATCATTCAGCGCTACATTATGCTGCGTGTTGGAGAAATCCATGTCTGTAAAGTCGCCACCCTGTTCATTCATGACGAGGCGATCTACATCGAAGTTCTTCTTGCTAAGATAAACATCTATGGACTTAAACATTTTCTTCATCGCATCATTAGAAGGGGAAAGGGAAAGCAGATAAGTTGATCCACTCTCATAAGCTGTAACCTTAAAGTCCGGATTGTTCATGACGGTTCCCCTCATACAATCAATCATTATGCGATTGACGGACTGCATGGTCTTACTGTTCTTTGTATTGACCTTGCTTGTCTTCTGCTCATCCTTCACCATGATCTGGCCGCTGTTCATTACGAGCAAGTAAGAATATGGAGACGTGTACTCTATGCGAACTTTGTCCTCCTTCTTAAAGAAGAACTTTCCTTTGGACTTTATCTTATCGGCGAGCAGGGCAAGATTCTTAGTCTGAGCGAAGTCGCTGCTAACTGTGTTGACGGAAGCATTGGACCTGGAGAGGGCAGCCTGGAATTCCCTGACATTCTTTACCGGCTGAAAGCCTTTCGGCTGGGCAAATACTGCAACAGCAGCCAGGAGCAGCACCAGGGTGCCAAACATCTTACGCATAGGCATTCAAATCAAGCATTTTGTCAAGGGCGACAAAGGTAAACCCCTTTTGGCGTGCCCTAACTATCAATTCCGTTAAAATTTCACGTGTAAGAGGCATACTATCATGGAGTAAGATAATGTCCCCTCCCGTTAACTGATCCAAAATACGGGCCAGAAGCTGTGCTGGTTCTTTTGCGGTGGTGTCGAAGGACCTTATGTTCCAGCCTATGGAATGCATGCCGGTTTTCCTGATTGCCTTTCCCAGGTTGGGATTGGTGACACCGTAGGGAGGTCGGAAAAGCTTTGGAGTTAACCCGGTAATAGAATTAATAGTCTGGTTAGTCTCCTCAATTTCGGCGGCCATTGCCTTAGCACTCTTCCAGTCGAAGTTGAAGCCGTGGTGGTAACTGTGATTGCCAATAATATGTCCTTCTGTTGCCCACCTGCGGACAAGGTCGGGATTTGCGGCGGCGTTCCTGCCAATGGAAAAGAAGGCCGCAGGTACACCTTGCACCTTCAGGATATCGAGGATGGCGGCAGTCTGTGAAGCGGGACCATCATCGAAAGTGAGGGTGATCCATTCTTTGTTCGTGCCCTTATCGAAAGATTTAAAGTAGAAGTTCCAGCGGATGTAAATGGCTCCGAGGACAAGCGGAATAGTGTAGAGAATGAACAGGGGTATCAACCACGAGAGACTGGCGCTACCTGCCCGCCACTGCCAGAGAAGAGCCGCAGATGCAAGCAGGAACAGAATAGTGACGATGTGGAAAGGACGCAATTCTAATTTTGAATTATGGATGTTGAATTTTGAATGGTGGATTGTGAACTCTTCCTATTTCTTCTTAAATACTGCCCAGAGGAGCATCAGCCATCCTAAGATGAAAAACAAGCCACCTATTGGTGTAAGGATGCCGAGGCCACCCAGGCCAACCTGTCCGTTTATGTTCAGCAAGGTCATGGCATAAAGAGAACCGCTGAAGAGGAGTATGCCAATGAGAAAAAAAGTAGATGCAAGCTTTATTGGTCTAGCGGGGAACGCGGAGTAAAGTATTCCTGCTGTGAGGAGGGCGAAGCTGTGGTACATCTGGTACCTGACGCCGGTCTCGAAGACCTGAAGCTGGGATTCGCTGAGAAGCGGTTTCAGGGCATGAGCACCAAAGGCTCCGATGACAATGCCAAGGCCTGCAAAAACGATACCCAGGACTAGTGCGGTTCTATACATTTCCGAATGATTGGTTCAAAATCTGTGAGTGATAAGGTTTCTACGGCAAAGATATGGTGAGCCTGTTCATAAACATCCTTCCTGCTATTGTAAATAGACGTGAGGCGTGCTTCAGGATCTGCTGTGTTGCTAAGGAGGGGACGCTGCTCGAGTCCCGACTGAAGATTGTGTACGAGTGTGGAGATCTCTGCTTTCAGATAAACGACTATGCCCCGTTGCTGCATAAGGAATAAGTTGGACTGGTCGATGAGCGTGCCGCCACCTGAGCTGAGGACGAACGGAGGAGGTGTATCTCTGAGTATTTGCCTTAGTGCGTGTGACTCTATAAGTCGAAAGGTCTCCTCGCCATTATTCCTAAAGATGTCGGTGATGGTGCCCCCTTCCCTGTTTTCAATAAAGGCGTCCAGATCTACTGCGGGAAGGCTATAGGCGCGTGCTATCCTTCTACCCCACTCCGTTTTACCAGCTCCGGGCATACCGACGAGGAAAAGGACCTTGCTCATGGCCTGTTGTTGATGAATTTCCACATCATTAACAGGCTCATTTGGACGGCTACCTCTTTATTACGGAGCCTGTCGTAAGGGAAATGGAACTTCTTAGTCCTGACATTGTCCTTATCGCAAACACCCATCCAAACAGTGCCGACAGGGACTTTGTCATCGTCGCCACCGGGGCTGAGCAGACCGGTGATGCCGAAACCATAGTCCGTGCCGAGGGCTTTCATAGCACCTTTGGCCATCTGGGCGGCAACGTCTTCGCAGACGGCACCCTGATCTTCGAGAAGCTTAGCATCTACACCTAACAGCCGCTGCTTTATCTCATTCTGATAGCATACAATACTTCCATAGAAGTACTTGCCGGAACCCATGATCTGGGTGATCTTGTGCGCAATGTTCCCTCCTGTGCAGCTTTCGGCGAGGCCAAGCGTTTTCTCCTTTACCGTGAGGTTCTTGCCGAGTATATGCTCCAGGTCCAGATCTTCCAGGGCAACGACTATTTCTTCAAGCCTGTTGGCGATCTCTTCCCGGCGGAGCCTGAGCTCCTGGATGAGATGAGCCTTATCTGCCCCTCTGCCGGTAAGACGCAGCTTTACCATCCACGGGCCGGGAAGGTATGCCAGCCTGATGTGCGAAGGAAGGGCTTCCTCAAGGTCCTGTATACGGTCTGCTATGAAGCTCTCACCCTGACCGGCTGTGAGGATGGACATGTGAACCAGCGCATCGCTGGCGAAGCGCTTCTGGATTTCGGGTATTACGCCATCTTCCATAATGCCCATCATCTCGTGAGGGACGCCGGGCATGGAGACTATGAACTTCCCATCCTTTTCGAAGAGCATGCCGGGAGCCGTGCCCTGCTTATTGAAGAGCACAGTGCAGTTGTCCGGCACCTCTGCCTGCCGGAGGTTTCGGTCGAGCACAGGCAGCTTTCTCCTTTCGAAAAGCTCCCTGACATACTTCAGGACCTCCTCGTTGACTACCAGCTTACCGCCGAAATATTCACAGAGAACGGGCTTCGTAATGTCGTCTGCTGTAGGACCGAGCCCTCCTGTGATCAGGAGAATAGCGACATGTTGCAACTCATAGTCGAAGGCAGCTATGATCTTCTCTCTGTTATCGCCGACTGCAACCCTTCTGATGA
>CAMPJV010000272.1 GCA_946886975.1 uncultured Taibaiella sp.
CATTTCACCACAGCGGCGCCGTCCATTTGTGGCATGTCCAGGTCAAGAATGATGAGATCTGGTGGGGTGCTAAAGGGATAGGCATCCACCAGTTCCTTTCCGTTGTTATACTCGCCTGATATCTTGTATGGCCCCAGCTTTTCTATTAAGACCTTAAGGCCGTTGCGAACAATAACGTGATCTTCGGTAAGGATAATCTTCTTTTCTTTTTCCATGACAGTTTATGCTAAGAAGGAGTGTCTGTTGTGATGGTGTAGCTGCATCCCTTGCCCGGGGAGGAGGCTATGATGCAGCTCATGCCGGCAAGCTCCGCTCGCCGCTTTATATTCTCGAGGCCATTTGCGCCGGCTGAAGCACTTGTCTTCTCGTAGTCGAAGCCTTTGCCGTCATCTTGAATGAACATTGTAAAGCCTTTCTCTCCTTTCACAGAGATGGTGAGGCTGGTTGCGCCGGAGTGCTTCAGGGCGTTGTTGATGATCTCCTGGAAGATACGGAAGGCCATTACCTGCTGTTCTTTGGTAAGTAGTGGGATGACCTCGTCGTATTCCCAGCTTACTCCGAACTTACCTATGCGCTTCAGACGATCCATTTCCAGTTGAATAGAGTGAATGATGCCATTGCGGGAGATGTAGTCTGAGTTGAGCGTACGGGACAGGGTCCTCACCTCCTGCTGTGTGACACTGAGGGTTTCCTGCAAAGCGGAGAGGGTGGGCTCATGCTCAGGGTCGTCCAGTTTCTGGGTCTCTATCTGGAGGTTCATCACGGTGAGCAATTGACCTATATTATCATGGAGCTCACGGGAAATGTGGTCCGAAACGGAAGATGCTACAGCGGCTTCGCCTTGTCTAAGCTCTTTTTCGAAGTCGAGCTCCAGTTGCTTTAGCTGAATGCTCTGCTTCAGGTGTTGCCGCCGGTACATAAATACGGATATCACGATGCCGGCTACCAGCAGCAGGATAATAAGCGTAGTAAATATGACCCCAAAGGCAACCTCTTTATCTGTCATGTGTCTGGACTTTTGACAGTTTAAGCTTCTGGTCCGACCAGAGATAGAAACTAAATGCGATCAGCAGATATCGGAGGATGCTCAGGATGAAGTTGATATTGAACAAGCCTTTGAACACGCCCGGGTAGTCTGAGCGTACGACATGGAACAGACCGAAGAAAGGAATGCAGCCGATGAAGTATATAATGTGGGCAATGCAAATAAGCGAAAGAGGGCTAATGCGCTTTTCCGCAGACTGCCCGGGGTTCCTGACGAGTGTGTAGAAATATACTGCAGCTAAAATAAAGCCGTACAGCACAATTGACTTATTGGCAAAAAAGTCCAGGCCGCCTGTAGCGATATTATACACGTGAAAAGATAAACCTGCAACAAGAAGGGCTATGATCGCGAGCCTTGTCTTCCTTTCCTCAAGCACAAAGAGAGGGGCTACACCCAGCAAAAGGAATTCTATGATCATGTAGATATTGAACACACTAACATTTGGAATTCTCATATAAGTGAACCTGCTGCCTATTATTTCCGCTAAGGAGGCAAATAACAGCTGGAACACGATTATCCTTCCCGTAGGATTTAAGCTTTTAAAGTTCAGTAGGCCGGCGCAAAACGCTATAAGGGGCAGCAAAACACTAACAAACAGATGCAAACTCAGATTCATAACCCAGCCACCAAGATATTAAACTTATCTCGCCATATAAAGGCATAGTCCTGTCTAATTCGGAACTAATATGTAAGAATTGCAGTTCGGAGGACACATAGTATTAAAATCTGCCGCTTTATTCCTGAATGGTGCGCCCGGATAAATATTGTTATCCAGGAGCACAGTCGTGGCGTTATGAACAAAGTATAAGGCCATGCTGTGTGGAAAGGCTACGCCGGCATCGCCTGAGATAGCAGGTGTGTAGGATATGGCAGCGAGGTGTAGCGCAAACTCTCCGGTATTATCCGGTGTGCCTCCGTTTTGCTGAAACTGCAGCATGGCTTCGAGGCCCCAGGGCATGGTGAAGTTTCGGACGTATTTCTCTTCGGCTCCATCGGTGGAAAGCTGCTCGCCGCCGGTGCAGGGGCCTGTTTCTGTGTAGTAGAAGTGATCAAGGTACTCCTGATCGAAAAGGTCTGTGATGTTGGTAGTGGCAAAGCTGCCGTCCTTTATTTCGTACCAGCTATACGGACCGCTGATGTCATATACGGCACGGCCATGGTTGGTCTCCGCTGTCAGGGTAAGCTTGCAGAGCTGCAGGCGGTAATAAAGGGAGTGCTCACCAGGGCTGTAGCAATGCACGAACCGAAGGCCTACTTCATCGTCGGTTAAGTCGTTCTGGTCTTTGAAGGCGGTAATAGCAGCGTAGAGGTCAGAAAAGGGGATGGCCACGTCCTTACCTTCAAAATCGCCGGCACAGCCTTCTAGAAAGTAGTGATCGATAAATGCCCCGGCTACCGCGTCCAGTTCAGCTCTTGTCAGGTTCATCTTTTCTGTTGCTGCTGCCATCTTATGTTGTGTTTGTTTGTGATTAATGACTGAAAGATAAAGGTTTATCAATTCTTTTTAGGACGCAAGGGTACTTTATGCCAGTCTCGGTGGCATAAAATACGGTAGGCATTGGCACAAACTACCCTTGTGGAGGGAAAATGCATGAACGAGATTTGTGTTATCAAAGTATTCCACGTGAGTCGGAAGCGACAAACGGGAACCAAACAAACAGGGAGTATGGAAGCACCACTTATAATAGGTTCATTAGCGTTCATTACAACGGCCATCAACCTGCTGTTTGAATTTCCGGTGCAGACGATGGAGACTTTTAAGAGCAAGGTACCGGCAAGCCTCTTGCTGGGCCTGAAACTCACGAGCTTGCTAATGTACGCCTGCTGGGCGGCCTACGGCTGGGCGAAGGGAGACATACTTATACTTTTTGGCCAGGGACTGGCGCTTATTAGTTCGATGCTTATAGTTGGCCAGATGTTGTGGCTGCGGGGCAGAAAACCATTGGAGCAACAACCCGGGAATATATAGTTCTTTATTTAGCCGCCCCTATAACCATGAGTTCCTGACGAGAACCGTGATATCTACTTTACTATGCAAACTCTACTATCCCTATTTCGACACATCACCTCCCCAAAACAGAGCAGCAGGGGTCGCCCCCTGCGCTCCTTTTCCCGCCCACAGCTACGGCTGTGAGCAGGAACGAGGTGTCCCGTGTTTCAATAGATTACATCCCTGCCATGGATCGCTTTTCCCGTTTACCCTGTGTCTGTTTGGTCGCCCTGTAGATCCTATCCTTTTTGCTTTCTTTGGCTACCAGCCATTCGCCGTTAGCTGCTGGCTTTTCCCTACGGCGGAAGACCTGAGTCAGTCCTTATAATACCCCTGGAGCTTGCCCTTTACCCTATGTACAGTTGGTCGCCCTGTTACCCTATCTTTCTCCTTGCCTCCCTCACCCGCTCCATCTATTCCACCCGTTTCATATTATCTTTTCCTGCCTCGTGTATGCTTTCGCTATGCTTTAACTATGCTTTGTCTATGCTTTTACAGCGCTTCTGCAGTATCTTTGCACCCTATCTGCACTAAGGCATCCCTGCCCTTGCATAGACCCTTAAATACCTAAAAAAGCAATTATCAATGGCTCAGTTAAATGGTCCGCTGGATATCACCGGCAGGATCGCCGGCCTTATCATCTTTAAAGACAAGAACGGCAAGACAATAGTAAAGGGCTCCAGTGGCCCTTCATCCAAAAAGGTAAAGACCAGCAACACTTTCCAGGTCTTCCGCAGATATGGCTCCGAGCATGGCCTCGCCTCCGCTGCCGGCCGGGGTCTGCGCATCGGCCTCCGCGAGATCAAGGAGTTTTGCAGCAGTTCCAACATGTACTACCGCATGACCGCCTGCCTTAAACGTGTCCTCAAAGCCGATCGTACCAGCC
>CAMPJV010000273.1 GCA_946886975.1 uncultured Taibaiella sp.
AAATAAATATGTTAACATAAACAATGATATTTATTCAGTATTATTGAAATACCGTCTGGCATGGATTTATGGTCATTGATTGTTAGCCGATTACTATCTTTTCATTATATGCAAACAGTGGGTATTACCGGAGGAACCGGGTTTATTGGTCACCATCTTACCGGACTTTTAAAAGACAATGGGTACCGGGTGATCATTTTTACCCGGGACATGCATAAGGTCAGCCGGCTCGAAAACGTGAAGTATAGCTTCTGGAGCCCATCAGAAAAGAAGTTCGATATATCCTGGCTTAAGGAACTGGATGCTGTCATTCACCTGGCAGGTGCTGGCATAGACAAGCGCTGGACGAAGAAAAGGAAGGAAGAGATCGTAAGAAGCCGGGTAAAGGGAACACGCTTCCTGATTGAAAGGCTAAGAGAACACGCTTCCAGGTGCACCACACTAGTTGCGGCGTCCGCCATTGGCTATTACGGGGCAAACACTCAGGATGACAGCCATTCTTTTCACGAGGACGCGCCGCCCTCAAATGATTTTCTGGCCAATACCTGTAAGCTGTGGGAATTGGAAACCCACAAAGCGGACGACTTGCTCCGGACAGTAATCCTGAGATTTGGAATAGTTCTTGGCAAGGAAGATGGCGCCTTCCCTCAGTTCGCGCGACCCCAAAACTTCGGAATTGTGCCGATACTCGGCAATGGCAAGCAGATCATCAGCTGGATCCATATCGACGACCTGTGTCACATTATACTTTGGGCCTTGAAGAATGAGCAGATGGAAGGTACTTTCAATGCTGTAGCACCCAACCCTGTATCTCAAAAGCAGCTACTAAAAGAAATAGCGAAACAAAAAGGAGGATTGAAGTTCCCGGTTTACGTCCCTGACACGCTCCTAAAGATCGGACTGGGAGAAATGGCACATGAAGTCCTTAAGAGCGCCACTGTAAGTGCAGAAAAGATCCAGAAGGCCGGATTCAGCTTTCGCTACCCTACCGTCGAGAAAGCTGTGCAAAACATCTTAGAATAAATAAGGTAGTTACCCTGGCTAATAAGCATAGTCGCTGAGATATTCAAACGGTTGGGTAAGCAAGCCCGCACTACATATCGTTGCGCGAGCAATAATTTCACTCCTCTCGTTTTTCAGTAGTTCAGCCAGTACATACTTCTCCAGGTGCATGCCGAAGTGTCTGGATGCATCGCAGGCAAGTTCGTTGGGGAGATTGTCCACTGCCATAACATCAATCGTATCGTTGGTATTTTGAAACGGAGGTACCCTTTCATAAGTTCCCTTATCTATGCCATAGACAGGATCAGAAATAGTGGTTGCACCCAGGTTGATCGGGACAGAGCCGTTGATATCACAAGTGATATCTGCGATTACGTTCATCCGGTAATCAGCTGCCTGAATATCTTCTTTTTCAAATAATCTTGGTACATGCTTATCCCAGTAAATGCCGTTCATCAGAATATCAGCTACTGCCAGGTAGCGTCGGAAGACACACTGATAATCGCCGGGAAACTTATGGAAGTCGTCCCGGAAGTAGGTTCTATTATCTTTTCTTACGTACAGGGTATGACCTTTGAGATGGGTATAAACCGGATAGGCGAATTCGTTAGCCAAAAAATCCTCAGGCTCTACATACTCGACATCAAAGTGATTCATGATCTCCAGGATACCTGACGCTACCTTGCCTGACCCTGTCAATACAATTTTTAAGTTGGGCAAGTAAATGTCTTTGTATTGAGCTACCATTTCCTCAAAATCCTTAGATTCGTGGGCAGGTTTAAGATCATACATCCTGTACTTCCTGCCATAAGTAAGCAGCCCATTGTGTGCGCCAACTGCACCCGCAAAGAAGCCGAAGCCAAGTATCCGCTGCTCATCTGTGTGTGTAAGGCACTCGTAATCTATCATTGTAATCTTTTTCCGGATCAAGGCTTGCATCAACTTTTGGTTATAGGCCTGCTTCTTCTTTGTGTGGGAAAAGAACATGTAGGTCTTACCCTCGATCAGCCTGTCAACCGGCACCTCTTTAATGCCAAGCAGGATATCGCAATTGGACAAATCTTCGTTCAACTCAAGCCCAAGTTTGCCATATGCATCATCGTGGAAACAGCGGACGGGAGAGGGAGCAACTACGATCTTAACGCCATAGGACTGCTGTATTTGTATACACTGCTGAGGCGTCAATGCCACCCTGTTATCAACCGGAACCTTTTCCTCCCTTATCAATCCAATCGTGACCATTAAGTTTATTTTGAACGCAAAGATAATGTGCTCAATTTTGTCGCATGATCAACTACTTCGAATTGTATCATCTCTCCGTTAGTTTCCATCCTGACCAGGAAACACTTAAAAGGAAATTCTACGAGTTAAGCAGACAGTTTCACCCTGATCGGTTTGCGCATTTAGGAAGTGAGGCAATGGAAGAGGCATTAAACATGTCATCTATCAATAACGCCGCATATAAAGTATTGAAAGATCCTGACGCGCTAATGAGCTACATCTTGAAGTATCATGGCGTATTGGATGACGAGGAGAAATATAGTTTGCCTCCAAACTTCCTAATGGAGATGATGGAGCTGAACGAAGCAGTAAGTGAGTACGAGCTTGAGCCGGACAATCACGAGTTGAAACAAACAGCTGTGACTACGCTCAATGATCTGCTGGATATCTGGCAAACAGAAGTAGACACGCTGCTTGAAAAATTCGACCACGGCGATCATAGTAAAGAGCTACTATCCGAGATAAAAGACTACTACTTCAGGAAGAAATACCTTTTGCGCATTAAGGAAAGAATAGCTAAATTTGCCACCCTTTAACGAGCTTTACCATTTGCCCAGATGGCGGAATTGGTAGACGCGCTAGACTCAAAATCTGGTTTTCGCAAGGGAGTGCAGGTTCGATTCCTGTTCTGGGCACAAGAGGAGTTACAGATCAATGTAACTCCTCTTAATTTTTATCCCCTTTGGGTTGTCGAAATGTTGGGGCTACTGCTTAATAATTTGCTTCATAATAGTGTCGCTACCCGATCTTAAGTGCACAAAATAAGGCCCTACGGGCAGTTGGCCTATGTTAATGATGTATTGCCTGGAGCCTTCCGGGATGATACTGGAAGACGCAAGGCTGCCGTTCAAATTATAAATATGTACTGTAGTGGGGTCCTTCACCGTCTCAGGTATACGCAAGTGCAGACTTCCGGTAGTCGGATTGGGGTAAACTACAACCTCACGAAGCGCAGGCAATTTCTCATCAATTCCTGCTATTATGTTCATCATGTATTCTGCCGTTACAGTTGGAGGCGACCCCAGGAGTTCAGTAGAGATGATTCTGGCGATGGGATAGTGATTATTCGGCAACCTCCACTGATATTCTGTCACATTGAAAGTATCAATGTCCACAGCTGAAGTCTCATTTATATAAGTTCCGGTTATCTTGAGCCTCGCAACGTCAGTAATGGTGTCATTCGGGAGAATCAAAGTGCCAAAACCATCATACACAACCGTTGAAGTCCCAGTTTGCGTCACTGCACCGAGAGTTCCTGCATAAGTATCCGAAAACGTGTCATTGAAGTTTAGAGGATACTTAAGCCATATCTGAGGATTCGTCAGGATGTGCGGTGGTGGGGTTGACGAGTTTACACCATAAAACTCAAGCATGTTGCTGCTGGTCTTGAAATAGGTATAAACACCTCCAGTTTCGCTCAATGCGAGCGTCGCAGACGGAAAAAGGGTGTGGTTCGGGGTATTAGTCTTATGAACTACAGTAATAGCTTTTGAAGTTACAATTGTTGTCTGGCTTGATAAATCCCATGTTTGGTTCAAACCCGCATTTCCCGGGGCTGCTGCATTGGTGCTTCGTACGTTAAATGTTTCTCCCTGTATTATCTGAGAGTTAATGTTTGTCAGGACCGGTTGAGCC
>CAMPJV010000274.1 GCA_946886975.1 uncultured Taibaiella sp.
CAGACAGTGCGCTTGTAGATATCGTGCGCATCATGAATGAGTACAGGGCTAAAGGAGTGACGCCCGAAGAGCTTGAGTTTACCCGTAAGGCCATAGGCCAGGGGGATGCACGCAAATATGAGGCTGCCTTTCAGAAGGCGAGTTTCCTGAGCCGCATACTTGAGTATAACCTGCCAGCCAGCTATACCAAAGATCAGAATGAGCTGCTTGAAAAGCTCTCGATCGATGAAGTGAATAAGCTAGCTACACGCTATGCACCAAACCTGGAAAAGGTAAACATAGTGCTGGTAGGAGATAAAGCCAAGGTGTGGGACAAAGTGCAGCGGCTGGGTTATGATATGGTGGAGCTGGACAAAGAAGGCAATCCGGTAAATGCAAACTAACTATTGCGGCCAAAGCTATAGCAATGGCTATGGGTCCGAACATAGCCGATAAGTAAAAACTAAGCATTACAATAAAAAGAAAAACGTCCGCCAATGGCGGACGTTTTTCTTTTATATTACTCGGTTCCGGCAACTGTCAGGACTTCTCCAACTCCTCTATTATTCCTTCCATTTCCTTTTTACTTCTGTCATCCTTAGCAAGGCTGAGGCCTTTTCGTGCAGCTTCCAGGGCTGCCTTTTTATTTCCTGTCGCCTGGTAGCCCTTCACCATACCGAGGTTAGTAATATACAGGTCCCGGTTCTTCTCGTAGTTTATCTTAAAGAGGCTCATTGCTCTCTGGTGCTCCTTCCTGTTGAGCTTCCCCAGAGCATAATAATGTAGCTGGTAGGGATTGCCATAGTAAACAGCTTTCTCGATAGAGCTGTCCGCAGCTTTTTCCTTATTCAGCATATACAATATATCTGCTCTTGCAATGAAAGACCGGAAGCTGGGAGCTGACCGTGTGGCGCTAGTTGCATACCTGAGTGCCTCGTCAAGGTTTGTATTATGCTCCATGAGGTAGTTGGCGTACTGCAGCCAGGCATCAGGCTCGAATCCTTTGGCGGACTTCAGCTCCTTTTGGAAGAGGGCCATCTGCAGCTTGTGCAGTTCCACGGAAACGGTAAAAGGGATACTCAGCCTTTCCCATTCAAGTGAAACTACCGCACTACTATCCGTCTGGTCGCGGAAAGAGTAAGTAAGTCGTTCCACGTTCTCTTTCAGCGCGACAGGTTTCACCTTCACTCTTGCCACATCCTCTTTGTCGCTATAGAAGTAGCTTCCCCAGCTATCATTAATGTTTGAGAAGATCAAAGTGCACTCCTGCGGATCATAAGCAATGAAGAAGCCGTACTTACCGGCTGGCAGCTTAGTACCTTCAACAAATACGTCTGTAGAAAATTCGATGGTTGTAGCTTCATTGGCGCCAGCACGCCATGGGATAGGATCTCCCCCTCCAAAACTTTCCTGTTTAAACCCTGTGTGCACTACATCCCCCCAGATCTTTCCTTCTCGCCCCCGGACGGCTGGCCGGCCATAATTTATGGTGACGTCAGTGATGCCGATCTGCTCCCCCACCAAGGCTTTTGTGCTACCTCCGTTGGCCGGCTCAGTCATCTGCGCCTTTGAAGGAACAGCTAAAGCTAAAAATGACAACAATAAAATTACCTTCATAAGTGTGATTGAATAATAGATGAACTAACCCATGCAAACCTGCATGCCATAATGCAGAATAGTAGACAGCTGGTTCGTTGTCCGCGTTGGCTGAATTAAGAAGACTACAATTGTATGACCAAACGCAAAAACGGAGGCAGAAGAGCAAGGTAGGGTCACAAAAAAAGAGCGCGAACCGCGCCCTTCACAAATTATTTCATTCATGCCTATTTGATATCAATCGTACTTTCCACTGCTTCAAGGGAGACGTCCTCTCCGGCATCCACCACCGCAAGGGCTGAGTACTTGCCTTTTGGCAGATCGGTTGGTATGGTAAAACGTACATACCTTCTTTGATTGGGGAACATCGGATACTCCACGGGGTTCAACTTAGTCTTGGTACCATCGGCAAGTGAGGCTAGTTCGATATAGGAGCTGCACTCCACCATTACCTTACCCACATTCTGGCAAAGTACCTGGTATTGATTACCGTCGCCGGGTACCTGGGTCAGGTCGAACACCTTAATCTGCTTACCGGTGACTGTTGGAGGAGTCTGATAGATGTGAACACCCATGCGCAAAAGGTTTCTTACCGCGGCCTGGGCACCCCTGGCTGCCGCTGCGCTTTGCTCCTCAACGGTTTCAATAAACAGCATAGACCATTTCATCTCACTGGTCGCATTTGCCGAATCCGGCAGCTGAAGCTTTACGTTTACATCGGCAGTTTTTCCGGGTTCCAACTCCACAAAGGTCTTGTCCAACGTGACCCACCTGCTGCATGACTGAGGCAAAGTGTCCGCCCGGTAGTAGGCATGACCGCCAACAGTGTCTCTAAGCCAGTCATTCAGGTAAAGCTTGAACTGGACCTTCTTATCAGAGCCATTGGACAGATGGACAACCTGGGATTCAGACTGGCCACCCGTCAGCTTAAACTCAAGAGTAGTAGGATGAATGCCGAGGTTCTGAGCAAATAAATGATTACACACACTTAGCAGCAGAAATGCTACAGTAATTTTCACACGTACCATGTTTTACCTGATGATTTTGATTACAAGTTATATTTATTTTGATAAAACCTATGAATCTTAAGGACTTATCAAAACAAAGCTCTCAAACTTACAGACGCAAAATTGTAGTTTTCCACTTCATTCCAAACACTGAAACGGATCAATAACATCTCGTTAAGAAGTTTGGAAATTTGTAAAACAGCTGTTAAACAGCTTTGAATCTTTGTAGTCGAAGAAGATTCAGCTAATCTTTGAGCTTAGGTTGACCAAATCATCAATAGAAGGACGTAAATGAAACAAAGACGATTCTCAGCATTTTGGATCTTTACTTTCCTGCTCTTATTGCAAGCGGTAGATGCACGTTCACAAAGCAACACCTTAGCCCTTACGGTCATTTCACCGTGGAACTTTGTTATCAATGATCCAACGAAGATTGAAACGCCCCAGGTAATCAACAATGCGTTTATTTTGAGCGTGTACTCAACAAACAAAGACTGCGACGTATACGCCAGGATATCATCATATACCGCCCCCACAGGATTTATACCGGCGAGCAGTCCACTTTCACTGGATTTCACACAAACGACCTGTCCGTCATCCGGCTATTACAATCTTTATACCCAACCACTAACGTTATCGGGAACGGACCAGCTACTATTCAGTCATGGTAAAGCACACCCGACCTATAACTACTCCTATAATATCAATCTTGCCGCCTTAGGCTACGACTATATACCGGGAACATACAATTGGGAAATCACCTTTACAATGACACAACCTTGAAAACTCTTTTTGTCTTACTCCTTACTTTCTTTGCATTCGTCAAACTCCAGGCCCAGAATTATGCCTCAGCAAGCGGAAGCATAATTGTCAGTCCGATCTTCTCATTCTCCATTTCAAATCCGAGCGCTAATCTGATCCTGACCACTATCGATGAAGTAAAGAATGGGAAGACAGTCACGAACTTTTCGTCCATCTCAGTAAAAAGCAATAAAAGCTGGCAACTAAGTGTAAAGTCTGCTTCCGCGACTTTTTCTTTACTCAGCAGCCTCGATCCTGGTGTCTTGATGCCGGCAGATAAATTAAAAATACGGAAAGCTAACACCTCAACTTTCCTTGCGCTATCTACCACTGCCCAGGTACTGGCAACAGGGACTAAAGGGAATGCCACCGTTCCCGGAAACAGCTTTTCCACCGACGTCCGGTTTTCGCCGGGACTGACACATAAAGGAGGCATATATTCAATAGCATTAGTTTACACCTTATCGCAGCCATAAGCCGGCTGCGGCACCAGTAAAGAATTCAACATGAAACTATTCCTCTGCATACTCATCCT
>CAMPJV010000275.1 GCA_946886975.1 uncultured Taibaiella sp.
TTGTATCCCAGCGTCAGCCCGACGTCAAAAAAGTCCTTGTCGGGTACGTCCTTAGTAAGCACCTGAACGACACCTCCGGCGAAGTCACCCGGAAGATCAGCGGATGCGGTTTTACTGATAATGATGTTGTCGATGAGATTAGACGGTATCACGTCAAAAGAAAAAGCCTTCCTGTCGGGCTCCGTGCTTTGCATCTGGGCTCCGTTCACCATGGCTGCATTGTATCTTTCGCTCAAGCCTCTTATCACTACGAACTTACCACTCTGAATGCTTGCTCCGCTCACACGCTTCAGCACCTCACCCGTATTACGGTCCGGCGATCGCTTGATAAGATCCGCTGAAATACCGCTCGATACTGTAATGCTGTTCTTCTGCATAGTATATAACGCCGCGATGTGCTCCTTTTTGAGAGACGAGCGCACCACTACTTCATTCAGCAGGGTTGAAGATGCCTCGGAGATGACCACACTCACAGTTGTTATCCCTCTCTCGTTTACTACTACCTCTGATATCTCTTTGGTCTGATAACCTATATATTTTACCTCAAGTGTATGGGTTCCCACATCTGCGGCCAGGGTAAAGCCTCCGTCTACATCCGTAGCGGTACCGTTAGATGTGCCTTTGATAATGACTGTTGCACCGATAAGCACTTCACCGGTCTTTGCATCCGATACTTTACCAACGATCTTCCCCGCAAACGCTTGCGCATTGAAAAGGAACATTCCCACCAGCATTAAGACGACTCGCATTATCTATATTTTGATGCAAATGTCCCCAACCAATGTTACCGGCTCTTTATCGGAACGTTACCCCAACGTGAAATAAATGTTACCGGAATGTTTCCTGTATCTAAACCGGTGCCGGCCCGTGCTATAAAAAAACCGCCCTGTTGCCAGGACGGTTATCACCTGAGTGATGTGCTTATGAGTCAGAATTCCCCAAAACGACTCGCGTTCAATTTACATGCACCTATTGAGTGTTCCATGAGCAATGGCCGAACTTAACCAGCCATTAGCAAATAAAAAACCGTCCTATTGCCAGGACGGTTTGTAGTCGTTTTGGGGAAATACAAGGTGAAGATAGGAAATTAATTGTATTTTAATCCACTCAGAGGCAACTTACTATCTCCGGGTACCCTGGCTGTCCCGATCTGACTGGTTGAAATCCAACGGATTAGCCTCAAACGAACCCCCTTTTACCTTGCTTCGCACCCCTTAATTTCGTATCTTTGAAGGAAGAGACAGTACCTTTTTTTTGAGCCATCGCAGGCAGGCCCCTACTCCATTTTACCCCCGTATAGCGGGATATTCTAAACTTTAGGAGGGTAAGTGCCCGATACGCCTTAATTTTACTATATTCAATTAAATCCCCATTTTGATAATGAAGCGTGTTTTGTTAACCATCGCTGCCGCGGCAGTCATGTGCAGCCCCTTTACTGTTTTAGCCCAGGCTAAACTCGTAGAGAAAGTGGCCAAGAAAGGGAATGAACTGGTTATCCCTTACGAAAAGTATGTATTGCCTAACGGCCTGACGGTCATCGTGCATGAGGATCATTCTGATCCTATAGTACATGTGGACGTCACCTACCACGTAGGCTCCGCCCGCGAGGAGATCGGCAAGTCAGGGTTCGCCCACTTTTTCGAACACATGATGTTCCAGGGCTCAGACAATGTAGGCGACGAACAGCATTTCAAGATCATATCCGAGGCCGGCGGCACTTTGAACGGCAGCACAAACCGCGACCGCACCAACTACTTCGAAACAGTACCCAGCAACCAACTTGAAAAGATGCTGTGGCTGGAGGCAGACCGTATGGGCTTTTTGCTGGACGCAGTAACTCAGAAGAAGTTTGAGGTGCAGCGCTCTACCGTTAAGAACGAACGTGGACAGCGTTATGATAACGTGCCTTACGGACTGGTGAACGAGGTGACCGCCAAGAACCTGTATCCGTACGGGCATCCCTATTCATGGCTGACCATAGGATACGTTGAGGACCTGAACCGCGTGAACGTAGATGATCTGAAGAACTTCTTTCTTCGCTGGTATGGCCCTAACAACGCCGTGCTTACCGTAGGCGGGGACGTGAAGGCCAAAGACGTAGTGAAAATGGCAGAGAAATACTTCGGCTCTATACCCAAAGGCCCGGAAGTAAAGCCTGTTCAACTACCGGCACCTGTGCTTACATCCAACCGTTACATTTCCATGAATGACAACTATGCAAAGCTTCCAATGGTGCGCATAGTTTACCCCACGTCGCCGTCTTATAGCAAAGATGAAGCGGCACTCGATTGCCTCGCCGAGATACTAGGCCAGGGAAAGAACTCGATATTTTACAAAAACTTCGTAAAGGCACAGAAGGCGGTAAACGCCGCCGCCTATAATTCTACTACAGAACTTGCAGGCGAGTTCGTTATGACTGCTACTGTTTTCCCAGGACAAAAACTGGCCGACATAGAGAAGCTGATGCGCCAATCACTGGAGGAATTTGAAAAGAGAGGTGTGACCGATGGCGACATTGAAAAATTCAGCTCTCAGAAAGAATCTCAGATCATCTCCGGCCTGGAGAGCGTTTCGGGCAAGGTAAGAGAGCTGGCGGCCTACTACACCTTTACGGGTGACGCCAATTACATAGGCAAAGAACTGAACCGCTATACAACAGTGACTAAGGCCGACGTGATGCGTGTGTACAACCAATACATCAAAGGCAAGAACGCTGTTATTGTAAGCGTACTGACAAAGGGCAACGAAGATAATCGTGTTGCTCCCGACAACTATACCGTATCCACAGAGGGCTATAAAGCTCCTGACTACGGCTATGCCGGACTGAAGTATAACAAGGCAAAGGACAATTTCGATCGCAGCAAGATGCCGGGCAATGGCGCGAACCCCGTGGTGAATGTACCTCCGTTCTGGACTGAAACAGTAGGAGGCACTATCCGCGCTATCGGTACAAAGAGCGACGAGATTCCTGTCGTTGCTTTGCAGCTTAAGTTTAAAGGAGGCAAAATGATGGACGCGAATGACCCGGCCAAAGCCGGACTTGCCAGCCTTACCACTACGATGATGGAGGAGGATACCAAGAACTATTCTGCAGAAGATTTCGCGACAGCCTTGGAAACGCTCGGCAGCTCAATTAATATTTACACCACTGATGACGCGACTATAGTAGATGTTCAATCCCTTCGCAAGAACCTGGACAAGACTCTAGTGTTGCTCCAGGAGCGGCTCATGAATCCCAAATTCACGGAAGAGGCGTTCTCAATGAATAAGAAGAGGGCTATCGAGAGCATCAGGAACAGCATGAACCGGCCAAACTATGTTGCTGCCACCGTTTATCCCAAGGTGCTTTATGGTATGGACAACGTACTCGGATGGTCTGCATCCGGTACTGAGAAAACGATTAACAACATTACGCTGAAGGATGTTGAACAATACTATAAGAACTACATTTCAAGGAAAGATGCTCAGCTCATAGTAGTGGGCGATGTGAAGAAAGAAGAGATTTTGCCAAAGCTTGCTTTTCTTCAGAACCTGCCTGCAAATGACGTACAACTTCCTGGTTTGAAGCCTGCTCCAAAGCTGGAGAAGACGAGGATATACTTCGTCGATGTACCTAACGCAGCCCAGACTGAGTTCCGTGTAGGGTATGTGACGGACCTGAAGTTTGATGCGCTTGGTGATTACTATAAAGCCGGCATCATGAATTTCCCGCTTGGCGGGGCATTTAACAGCCGCCTGAACATAGACTTGCGTGAAGAGAAAGGCTGGACATATGGAGCACGAAGCTACTTCGATGGCGATAAGTATACGGGCAACTATAGCTTCGCCGCTGGTATTCGTGCAGACGCCACAGACAGTGCGCTTGTAGATATCGTGCGCATCATGAATGAGTACAGGGCTAAAGG
>CAMPJV010000276.1 GCA_946886975.1 uncultured Taibaiella sp.
GTCACCATGAGTATAGGTCAATCTTCAACAACTCCCGTCAATGCCGTGATGACTAATCCGGGTGGATTTGGGGGTAATGTGGTTATAGTCGGGGCTCCCACGACGGCGAATACATTTGACTTTTTTAGCCAACCCGTAGGAGGAACTCTTAGCTTATCTGGAACCATAACCTTTGTCTCGACCAATTCCATGACTTTCCAATATACAGTAGTCGCCGCAGGAGGCACATCAGACACCTGTACCGGAACTTATACGAAACAATAATAGGGCTACCGGGTTCAAAGATGAGCCAAAAGTATCGGTAAGTAGCACTAACTCGTTTAATATACCACTACAAAATAGTGGCAACAAGTGTGACCATAATAATCACAATTGCGAGCACATTACTCAGAATGTGCGGGAAGGTATTGAGCAAACATCTGCCGTAGAAAAATGCTGCTGATATCAACTGGCTGGTTGCGGCTATAATAAAAAAGAAAGCAACAGTACCCAGGTCAAATGGATCAGGGTCATGGCGGTCGAGCCAAATTAGCGAGCCAAACAGCGCCACTGAGACAAGAAGAGTTCTAACTGAAAGTAATTTAAGGGAAACCATGCTGTTAACACCCTAATGTTGAAGAGTAAGGTACGAAGTCTGGTTTACACCACCTAAATGAAGAAAGCGCCCCAACCAGGGCGCCTTCATATCAAAACAAAACAAAACAGTTACAAATTTTACCACTTCACCGTCAGGTATTCTGCACTTCCGGTTGTTCCGGGCAATACCATAAACCCAAACTGCGATCCGCTCAATACCCTTGCCGGCGTCTGTGCTACTTTGGTGTCATTGATGTAGAAGTACCAGTAGTCGCCTACCTGCTCCACCTCTACGTCGTTCCAGCTACTATTGATCACGGAACTGTGCTGCCAGTTGATGATGGCCTCTGCAGGAGAGCCTTCTTTATACACGGCAAAATATCCTGACTCATCTATGAAGAATGAATAGCCAAAGCTATTGTTCGAAGCTCCGAATATAAGGGCCATCGCATAGTCCGACTTCAGGCGGGTCTGGGCGACCCAGTTCTTATTGATGTTGGCTCCCGTTGGTACAGCGGCTATGTGAGTGCCTCCGGTCCTGGAGTAATCCACGAACTTATAAACTCCGTTGGTCACCAGCGCATAGGCAGAGTCCGCCTGATCGTCAAAGGCCCAGCCTTTGTTGTCGTTGTTAAACTCCTCGTTGAATGTGTGCTGATATCCTACCGGCTGCGGATCTGGCTCGTAATAATCATTATCATTATAAATACAACCTGTAAAAGCCAGGGAAAACAAGGCGATCAGTAGAAAAGCTGAAGTGTATTTTATCCGTTTCATAAAACTGTTAAAAACAAAAAGCAGGCCATTATTTATGGGACCTGCTTCGTTAACATACCTTAACAGAATTCTAACAGATAAGGATATCGTGTATGCTACTCATCCAGCTTCAGCACCGCCAGGAAGGCTTCCTGGGGTATCTCCACATTACCGATCTGCCTCATCCGTTTCTTACCAGCCTTCTGCTTTTCCAATAGCTTACGCTTTCTGCTTATATCACCACCATAACATTTAGCGGTCACATCCTTGCGCATAGCAGAGATGGTTTCCCGTGCAACGATCTTAGCGCCAATGGCCGCCTGTATAGCAATCATAAACTGCTGCCTCGGCAATAGTTCCTTCAGCTTTGCGCAGAGTTTGCGTCCGAAGTCCTGTGCCCTGCTGCGATGTATCAATGCACTAAGCGCATCCACATTGTCGCCGTTCAGCAGTATATCCATCTTTGCAATATCGCTATCCCTGTAGTCCAGCGGATGGTAGTCGAAAGAGGCGTAGCCACGCGTACAACTCTTCAGCTTGTCGTAAAAGTCAAATACTATTTCTGCAAGGGGCAGCTCGAATACAAGCTCCACTCGGGTAGGGGTGAGGTAGTGCTGATTCACCAGTATACCACGCTTGCCCAGGCAAAGGCTCATAATATTACCTATATAGTCCGGCAGGGTTATGATCTGCGCCCTGATGAAGGGCTCTTCCACTCGGTCCAGCCTGCTCGGGTCTGGCATTTCAGAGGGGTTGTTCACTATCATGGCTACATCCTTGTCCCTTGTGAGGTAAGCCTTAAAGCTAACGTTTGGTACAGTTGTAATAACTGTTTGGTTGAACTCCCGCTCCAGCCGCTCCTGTATGATCTCCATGTGGAGCATGCCGAGGAAGCCGCAACGGAACCCAAAGCCAAGCGCCTGCGAAGTCTCAGGCTCAAAGGTGAGTGAGGCATCATTGAGCTGTAGTTTCTCCATGCAGTCTCTCAGCTCTTCAAAGTCATCCGTCTCCACCGGGAAGATCCCTGCGAATACCATTGGCTTCACCTCTTCAAAGCCTTTCACGGCCTCCTTTATAGGATTGTTTACCAAAGTGATCGTATCACCTACCTTCACTTCTTTGGCGTCCTTTATTCCGGTTATGATGTACCCCACATCCCCGGTTCGTACTTCCTTACGCGGAGAGAGCCCCATTTTCAGGATGCCCACCTCGTCAGCGCCATATTCATTGGCCGTGTGGAAGAACTTTACTTTATCATTTTTCTTCAGTGTACCGTTGAAGACCCTATAGTAAGCAATGATACCTCTGAAGGAGTTAAACACCGAGTCGAATATCAGCGCCTGGAGCGGAGCATCCGGATCACCCTTTGGGCTTGGTATGCGCTCTATGATGGCAGCAAGGATTTCCTCTATGCCTATACCGCTCTTGCCAGATGCCAGGATGATGTCTTCAGGCTTGCAGCCTATCAGGTCCACTATCTGGTCGGTCACCTCAGGGATCATGGCCCCATCCATGTCGATCTTGTTGATCACCGGTATGATCTCCAGGTCATTGTCCAGTGCCAGGTACAGGTTACTAATGGTTTGCGCCTGTATCCCCTGACTTGCATCTACCAGCAGCAGTGCGCCCTCACAGGCAGCCAGCGCCCGACTTACCTCATAGGAAAAGTCCACGTGGCCCGGAGTATCTATCAGGTTGAAGGTGTACTGCTCTCCTTTGTACTGATAGTCCATCTGGATAGCGTGGCTCTTGATGGTAATGCCCTTTTCGCGTTCCAGGTCCATATCATCCAGCACCTGCGCCTGCATATCCCTGTCCGAGATAGTATGCGTAAACTCCAGCAGCCTGTCCGCCAGTGTGCTTTTACCATGATCAATATGGGCTATGATACAAAAATTCCTAATGTGCTGCTGCATATCTGTTTTCGAGCCGGCAAAGGTAGTTAATAGTTGGCAGTCGTAATACGTAATAAAGTTCCCTCGACCAACCGCTGAAGTAATACTGCAACTATCCCGACGACAGATGTTGCTTCCCTGCCCTTCTAATCATTTTCGATGGTCAGTTGTTGGGGAGAGTTGGTTTGGCCGTATGAAATTCCTGCTCCACCTAATGAAACGAATTCACCATTCACTTTGCAGCCTGCGTATCCGTTCCAGCACATCTTGTTTTCGGCAAGCAAAGGCTGCTTTATAGTGTTTTGGGGCTGATCGATCTCAGTAATTGAAAAGGTTTTATTTGCATTGGGCACCTCAACAATGTAGTCATACTGCGAGTTCATCGGGTAGAAGTACACCCAATCAATGTATCCATGGACAGTATCATACGGAACTATCGGACCACTTTTCTGCGATAGCCTGAATTCCTGAACGTCTATTTGGGTGGTAAAATCAGATGTCTTCGCGTACTTCCTGATTATCACAGTCTCTAGTTCAGTACTATCAAATTTTTGCAGTGTTAACCGTAAGGACCCATTAATGCATTTATCTTTTTCACAGCCAATGAATGCCAATGATATGATTAAAGAAAGTAGTAGCGCAGCCCTACAGGTCATTTGGAACGTATTTTCCCTAATA
>CAMPJV010000277.1 GCA_946886975.1 uncultured Taibaiella sp.
CTAAGACAACAAAGATGGCTGATATGGTTTAGATATTTGTAACCCTTTTAGGTGTCGGCCTGCAACAGAATTGTCATTTTTCTGAACGGCTCAATTGAAAACGGGTTATTTTTAGTGTTATGATCCGAACGGTTCTCTTAATGCTGGCAATTTGCGTTGGCGTAAACGTTGCTGCACAAAAGCAGAACGATAAATACACGATCGTCATACATGGCGGAGCAGGTACTATCACCAGGGCCTCCATGACACCTGAAAAGGAGAAAGCATACGAGGAGGGCTTGAGGCGTGCACTTGATGCTGGCTACAGTATTCTGCAGACGGGCGGCACAGCGCTTGATGCCGTGGAGGCTGCCGTAAAGCTGATGGAGGACAATCCGCTGTTCAATGCCGGTAAGGGCGCTGTGTTCACCAATGAAGGAAGGAATGAGCTGGACGCCTCCATTATGGATGGTAAAACGCTGAAGGCAGGCGCAGTGGCGGGGGTGACAACGATCCGCAATCCAATAACTGCAGCCAGGGCCGTGATGGAAAAGAGCGAACATGTGATGATGGCAGGAAAGGGAGCGGAGCAGTTTGCAATGAAGAACGGCTGTGCTATTGTTGATCCGTCGTACTTCTATACAAAGGAAAGGTGGAAGGGCTTGCAAAAGGCCAGGCATGCTGATTCGCTCAAGAGGTTGAACCAGCCGCAGGGCAAATCCTTTCTCAGGCAGCCGGATAATCCTGACTACAAGTATGGTACCGTGGGCGCCGTCGCCCTGGACAAGCATGGGAACCTTGCTGCCGCGACAAGCACAGGTGGTATGACCAATAAGAGATATGGAAGAATTGGTGACTCGCCAATAATAGGTGCAGGTACATACGCCAACAACAATACCTGCGCGATCAGCAGCACCGGATGGGGTGAATACTTTATCCGGCTGGTACTGGCAAAGAGCATTAGTGACAGAATGGAACTCGCTGATGAAATCTTGCAAGTAGCTGCAGAGGAATTGATCATGAAGCAGCTTCCACAACTTGGTGGAGACGGAGGCGTGATAGGAGTAGACAAGAACGGTACTCCTGTGATGGTGTTTAATACCTCGGGTATGTACAGGGCATATAAAAAGTCTGATGGTGAACAAAAGGTATTGATATACAAAGAGCCTTAGTGCTATGCTATTATTATGTTAAGGATATAAAATTGCAACTGTGTGACTCAAAACGAGTTATATTTGTGAGTCATTAATTTCGCAACTTAATTACGGCGTACTATTTTCCATGAAGAAGCTAATTCAACTTAGCCTGTTGTCTGTGTTGTGTCTGGGGTTGTTTGGTTGTCCTTACGAATCACATGTTCCCATCAGTTCTCCTACGCTCCCGATCGATAGCCGGTTCCTCGGACAGTGGAGCAGCAAGGATGAAGTTTATAACACTTACACAGTCACGAAGGCATCTGAGACCGAGTATAAAATAGTTCAGAAGAACATAAGCAATACTGCAAAGTTTACTGGCTTCCTTTCGGAAGTGAAAGGTGGTATGTTCATGAACCTCTACTCGGATAGTACAAAAACTTATTACCTCTACAGGGTAAAGATGGACCCTGGAGCAAATAAATTTATCTTCACTCCGCTTGCCTCAGACCTTCCTGATCACTTTGGCAGTATGGACGGATTGCGGGCTTACCTGGAGAAGAACATGAACCTGAAGAGCCTCTACGATGAGGACGACAAAGCCGAATATGAGAAGGTGTCGGACCATCCAACAGCACTGAAGTAGCAGCAAGAAATATTTAGATATAAGAAGCTCCCTTTCCGGGAGCTTTTGTCGTTTTTGGCTGCGGCAGTTACTATTTCGGCAGGCTGCCGCGGTGGTCTGAAAATTGTGTGTTAACTCTAAACTTATGACTATGAAAAGCAGGCATGAAGAAAATAATCCAAGAGAACAGGACGCTAACTTCAACCCTACGGCGCGCAACTTCGACCAGACTGATGTGTCAGGTCAGCCTGAGAGAATGGGAGGGAATTCAGGATCCCGGGAAGAAGATACCGAGGACACCGATCCCCCAATGACAGATGTGGACGTTAAAGAGACAGGACTTAGTGATGGAGAGGCAGACCAGATAGAGTGGGACGAACCTGGTGAGACCGGAGGAATGAGCAGGGATAGCGCGAGGGAGCAGGACGGGCCGGTGAAATAGGAAAAGTAAAGAAATAGAGATAAGAGCAATTAGTTTTGCTCTTATTTTTTTGTTTAAAGGATAAAATAAACAAACAGAATGTCTGCAAAGCTGCCAAAAGGATGGGAAGTATTATCGTCAGAGTACATGCATCGGGAACCGTGGCTTACGGTGAGAAAGGATGCGCTAAAGCTCGCCAACGGACATGTGATACCAGACTACTATGTTCTGGAATATCCAGACTGGGTAAACGTAGTGGGTGTGACGAAGGATGAGCGGCTGCTAATCATCAGTCAGTACAGGCATGGGATAGGGAGAGTGTCATACGAGATATGTGCCGGAGTTTCGGAAAAGGGAGATGGCAGCCCAATGGAGAGCGCCAAAAGAGAACTGTTGGAAGAGACGGGATATGGTGGCGGGGAGTGGCAGGAGTGGACCAGCATGGCGCCTAATTCGTCTACCTCTAATAACTGGGTGCATTGCTACCTCGCAACGGGTATTGAGAAAGTTGCCGAACCTGAGCTGGAGAAGAGCGAGGATATATCTGTTCACCTGTTCACTGCTGAGGAGGTGAAAGAGCTTATGCTGAGGGGAGACATTATCCAGGCAACACAACTCACCTCCTTATGGAAATACATGTATATGCTCGAAGCAAATAAAAGGGCCGGCAATTAGCCGGCCTCGAACTTCCGGGCATGTGCCTAACGGTTGTAGTTTTCAAGCCTTTCTGCCACAACTGATTCAAGATTGTCGGGGATGTTTATGGCTTCATCGCCTATTGCCGCATAGCGGCCCATACTTGAGTCATAGGCAAATACATACTCCTTCCCATCGTAATTGACCTTAAAGCGTTTCTCTGCATTGAAATCGTAAGGTTCCGCCTTTACGTTAAAGGGTACTCCGTCTATTACTGCTGTTACATCGAATGCTGCCATAATTTATTTCTTTGTTAGAAAAGTAAAATAAGGATGCCAAGGGTGACAGTCAGAACATGAAAGTCTGTCCTTCTAACATTCTGTTAGGCTGCGAAGGCAGAGCTGGCACAATCTTTCACCTGATAGGCAAAGACCAAGCGATGAAAAGGGTGAGTGAACGAAGGAACAAAGCTGAAGTTATTTCATTTGATATATCAGGATTGCCTGAAAACGAGATACATGACCTATTTAAAGACCTGCCTATCAAATCTTTAAAGCAATGGCTCAACTATTACGTAGGCAAGGAACAATACGAGGTCTGCAATATCATTAAGCAGTACCTTGATCTGAAATCCCGCTAAGGGGAATTGTATATGCGTATCCTAATGTGATTTGCGGTTATTTCGCAACAAAAGGGAATCCCGCTGCATCATCAGGCTACCAACTGGTAGGAACTTTCTTTCCTGAACGACTCAATGTCGGAGTGCAAATACTCTTCCGGCTGTCCTGAGTTACGACCAATAACTATTACGTCAAATTCATCTTCTTCAATATACTCCGTGAGATCGGTGGTGCCGAATGCCTGGTAGTCCCGTAAGAACCGTTGCTTCAGTTCCTTGCGGTGAGGGCAAACCGTTACGCATAAGATTGTAGAGATATCAGGGTGCTGATTACCGAAAGGATTGCTCACCATGTGCTGTGACTCATTTGCGACAGCTATGGCTTGCTTCATGGAAAGTGGACCCATATTAGTAGTTTAAAAAGGAAAGCTTAAAGAACTATGCCACGTCAGGGAGTTGGCGGAATGGAGATC
>CAMPJV010000278.1 GCA_946886975.1 uncultured Taibaiella sp.
GTAGATATACGCCGCAGAGGCACCTAACACGATCAGCACATTCATGTTTGGCAGTCTGTGCATTAAAGACCTGGCAGCACTGGGCAGGAAAACGTAAAGGCCTATAGCATAGACCGGCGTAGCTAAGGCAAACTGGACCCAGGGCATGTGGAGTACATGCCAACTGGAGAACATATGAGCAAGCAGGGGAATGGTGAGCAGGGCACATATTATGAGCAAGATGGATTCATTGTCAGTCTTGTGCTCATGTATGCCTGCATGGTCGGCATCGGCATCGCCCTCCCGGACAACCTTATAGCCGAGCCCGTCGATTGCATCGTAGACCCCGCTGACGTCCGCATCCTCCGCGATAGTGAAGTTTACCTCGCCGGAAGCGGCATTAGCGGAAACGTTCTTCATGCCCTTGCGTTCCAGAAGTTTAGAGATGGTGAGGGCGCAGTTGCCACACGTCATTCCTTCCACTACCGTTGATATAGTCTTTTCCATTAGCCTTATTGCCTAAGCATGTAATTTCGCGCCATAATGCAGCAACCCGTTCTACAAATTTCCTATAGTTTGGCCAATATAGGAAGTATCATGCATCAGTTCTGGCAATGTGCGCATCAGTACAGTGTATTGGCTTTCAATGGAGAAATGGGGACTGGCAAAACTACATTTATTCATGCGCTGTGTCACTATCTTGGGGTGGGGGATGCTGTGTCGAGCCCTACGTTTGCACTTATTAATGAATATCATTTTCTGAAGGGTGGTAGTGATACGACGATCTATCATATGGATTGGTACCGACTGAGGGACACTGAGGAGGCTATAGCGGCGGGGCTGGAAGATGCATTGAACCAGAAAGACGCATACTGCTTTGTGGAATGGCCTGAAAAAGCACTGGACCTGCTACCCAGGCCATACCTGTGGATGGACATAAAGATGGGAGAGCAGGCAGAGGAGCGGTTGATCCAGGCTTTTGTAGAACACCCCTAAGTTTCAAGGAGAAGTTTATTGTAAAGAAATAGTAAGGGTGCGCTATAGCAGCTGCTTTGCCCATGTATGGGTACGCCTGTGGTGCTCCGATGCAACTTCATTGCAATTGGTATGGAGATTCGGAGGAACTTCGTAGTGACTCCGTACTGACTCCGTATTGACTCCGTACCAGACTCTCTATAGAGCCATTTAAACCAGATGCGAATCCCAACTATTTGACGCGGGAGATTGTATTAAAGGTGTATCAAGAAGGGGTAATAAAACCTTCGATAAGAAGTGAAGAGGCGGCAAGAATGTAGACATAGGTAAAGGATAGGCATTATAAAAGCCTGAGCACCAATGTGGCTCTATATTTGAAAGGTTAAATGAATATGGTTAAACCATGCTTTTCACCTTTAGTTATTATCTTGCCCGATGCATTTGCTGGATGCTGTAGTTAAAGGAATACTGCTTGGACTCTTCATGGCCATCTCTGTGGGCCCTACATTGTTTGCAGTAATAAAGTACAGTCTGAACCATAGCTATAAGGCAGGATTGGCATTTGTTCTCGGGGTTTCCTTTTCTGATATCCTTTACGTGACCATTGCTAATGTGGCAGCCAACTGGCTGGAGGTGTTGAACGAACATAAGCGAATGATTGCGTTCGGAGGTGCCGTTATCCTGATTGTAGTGGGGCTTTCCGGCCTTATTAAGAAATACAAGCCTGCGAAGACTACGGAGCCAAAGATTACGATATCCGGAGGGCACTACTTTAAGATCTGGCTATCTGGCTTCCTGATCAATACGGTGAATCCGGGGGTGATCATCATCTGGCTGGGGGCTGTGACTGCTACTGCGAACACCGTGGCGTTGTATAGGGTAGTATTCTTCGGCACTTGCCTGGTGCTTGTTCTTGGAATAGACTTTCTAAAGGTATTCCTGGCCGATTCCATCAGGCGGAAGCTCACTGCCAGACGGATCATGTTCCTGCATAGGTTTTCGGCCGTATGCATCCTGCTGATAGGCGTCGCCCTGCTGGTGAGCACTACGTTTGACATACAGTTTCAGCAGCCGAATGACGATCAATCTGTATATCAGAATTATCAATCCACTCCTCCCAAATTGCTGCCTAAAGCTTAGTATCTTTGCCGCCTCATGTCTGACGCTATACGCCACGAATGTGGGCTTGCATACATCCGCCTCCTTAAACCATTAGCATACTACCACCGTAAATACGGAACCGCCTTCTACGGCCTCAATAAGCTGTATCTCCTGATGGAGAAGCAACATAACCGGGGACAGGACGGCGCTGGTATCGCTACTGTAAAGCTCGATATTACCCCGGGGCACCAATTTATGTACCGGCAGCGGCAGAATGGAGCTCAGGCCATTGCCCAGATCTTTCAGAACCTGAACCAGGAGGTGAGCGATATGGAAAAGATGTACCCAGATATCCGGAAATATCCGGGACTGATGAAAGGGTATATGAGGTTTATGGGTGAAGTGCTGCTAGGACACCTGAGATACGGAACGCAGGGAAGGAACAACGTGGAGTTTTGCCACCCTTTCCTGAAGCCAGATATTAACCCGACCCGGAACCTGGCCATGGCAGGCAACTTCAACCTGGTAAATACAGACGAACTGTTTGCCATGCTGGATGCGCATCCTACAACTACGATTAGGGAAAGCGACCTTGGGGCCATGATAGAAACGGTGAATTATTACCTATGCCTGGCAGATGATACTGATCCTGAAAACCTGAACATAGAAGGAGTGCTAAAGCAGGCCACCTCACATTTTGACGGCGGATATGTGTGCAGCGGACTAGTAGGCAATGGAGACAGCTTTGTGCTGAGGGACCCAAATGGCATCAGGCCGGGGTACTTCTACAGGGACGACGAGATAGTAGTAGCTGCTTCCGAACGACCAGCGATTATGACTGCCTTCAACGTGAAGCAGGAGGACGTGCAGGAGATCAAGCCGGGACATGCAATAATAGTAAGGGCAAATGGAGAATTCAGCCATCCTGAAATACTTCCTCCGAGAGAGATAAAGTCCTGCAGCTTTGAGCGTATTTATTTCAGCCGCGGGAGTGACGTGGATATATACCGGGAGCGTATGGACCTGGGTCGCAACCTTGCCAATAGGGTGCTGGATGCTATAAACTATGACCTTAAGAATACGATCGTTTCTTTTATCCCCAATACGGCGGAAATAGCTTTCTACGGATTAATCAAAGGGCTGGAAGACTATCTGAATGAAATTAAGATTAACCGTATTACCTCCCGGGAACTGGATGAGGATGAGATGCGTGAACTGCTGAGCAGGAGAGTGAGGATAGAGAAGGTGGCCATTAAGGACGTGAAGATGCGTACGTTCATTACCGAAGATGCATCGCGAGACGAGATGGTGCAGCACGTGTATGACATCACTTATGGCACTGTGAGGCCGGGAGAAGACACCCTGGTGGTGATAGACGACTCTATTGTAAGAGGAACGACTCTAAAGCAGAGCATCATAAAGATGCTTGATCGATTAGGTCCTAAGAGAATTATTGTTGTGTCATCAGCTCCACAGATACGTTATCCCGACTGCTACGGAATAGATATGAGCCGCATGGGTGACTTCATTGCATTTCAGGCTGCAGTGGAGCTGCTGAAGGATAAAGGCAAAGAGAGCGTGCTTGAACAAGCCTACCAGCAATGCCTGCAGGCAGAAGGTGACAATACTCTGAACTCACAGAACTTCGTGAAAGCAGTATATGAGCCCTTCACGCCAGAGGAGATCAGCAGGAAGATAGCAGAAATGCTTCGTCCCGCTGACGTGGCGGCAGATGTAGACATTATTTACCAATCTATAGAAGGACTATATGACGCATGCCCTTCAAACAAGGGCGACTGGTATTTTACCGGGAACTACCCCACGC
>CAMPJV010000279.1 GCA_946886975.1 uncultured Taibaiella sp.
CAATGCGAATGTAGCCGAGACACAGATGGAGTACAGGGACTCACTTTTCTGAGAACTAACCCAACAAATGGATTTGGACCACTGGCAGGAACTAAATTAACGATGTCCAACAATCCTAATCGCGCTGGAGAAGCCTCCCCTATGGGGGGAGGTTTGGAGGGGGCTTCGGTTTGGAGGGGGCTCTCCCACTAGCCTTTTCATACTCTATACTAGCTTAATAGTAGCTCTATACTACCATCATCTATGCCCTATAATCGGCTCATCGAAGGCGGGGTCAGATGACAGTTCAGAAAATTTACTCACGCATCCTACAGATCCTTTCACTCGGCATCGCCAAAGCCATAGCCAGTAATGTCATGCTGAGGTTCCCAAAGAAGGAACAAATTGAAGGCCCGCTATTGTATATTATTTTTTATTGTCCTATATTGTGGTAATTATTGACGTAAGGACGGAAGTTTCACCGTCTTTACGGAACTCTCCCACCATCCCCGTCCAGGGGCTAGATTGACCGCCGGTATCGAAAACATATCACGGTAAAAGACGAAAACAGAATCTATAGGCATTTTGCAAGCGCTGATTGATCCCTGAGGGGAGAACAGAAAGGCAGGGTTTCGCATAGTCAGTTTAGATTCAATTCACCGTTCTACGTTAAACGAGTTTTATATGAGTTACCAGTTACTGAAAGCCGATGTTTTGTTCTACCAGCGTTTCCTGAAGGCGAATGGCTACTATACCAGGAAACTCGATGGCGACTGGGGGCCAAAGACGCAGGCCGCCGACGAGCGCTTTTTGCAGGACAGCGAGTCCATAGCCAATGAATATGGACGGTTTGACGCAAGGAGCGAGTCCAATATCATCACCCTGGTGCCAAAGGCGCAGGTACTCACGCGCAGGTTTCTCAGGTTCTTTAAAAACGCAGGGAAGGACGTCCGGGTCATCTCCGGAACGCGCACCTACGCAGAGCAGAACCTGCTGTATCGGAAGGGAAGGTATGGCAGCAATGAGCCAAGGGTCACCAACGCCAGGGGCGGCCAGAGCAACCACAATTTTGGCATTGCATGGGATATAGGTTTGTTCGAGAACGGCAAGTATATAACCGCAGTCAATAAGTACAAACAGCTACCGGCATTGGTGATGCCGCACCTTCCCGGACTGGAGTGGGGTGGAGACTGGATCTCATTCCCCGACTATCCGCATTACCAGCACAAAGCTGTTGGCACCACCGTGGCAAGAGTAAGGGAGGCCTTTGAAGATGGTAAGGTGTATGTCTGATTGGCAAAGGCCGTATACAAGAATTTAAAACAGAAGTTTATGAAACGCATTATTACCTGCAGTGATGGCACATGGAACAAGCCTAATCTTAAAGTCAAGGGCAAGGTCATAAAGACGAACGTACAGAAGATATTCGATTGCATCAACAATCGGGATAGGGTTCACGATATAGCTCAGGTGAAGTATTATGATGAGGGCATCGGGGCAAGGGGAAGCACATTCTCCAAAATTTTTGCAGGCGCTACAGGAAGAGGTATAGACCAGAACATTCTTGATGCCTACAAGTTCATTTGCTGGAACTATGAGCCCGGAGACCAGATATACCTGTTCGGCTTCAGCAGGGGAGCGTACACTGCCCGGAGCCTTGGCGGACTCATCAGGAAGTCCGGGATAATAAAGCTCAACGATCTGGACCTGATCAGCGAGGCGTACGAGCTATACAGGAACCGAAAATGTGTTGCTGAAGATCCTGCCGCACGGGAGTTCAGGGCAAAGAACAGCCATGACGTAAGCTCCATCAGGTTCATCGGAGTTTGGGACACAGTAGGGAGCCTTGGATTGCCACTGACCATCTTGCAATGGTACAACAGACGTAGGTATTCATTTTACGATACCAAGCTGAGCAGCATTATAGAGTACGCCTACCACGCACTGGCTGTAGATGAAAGGCGCGGAGTCTTCGAACCTACACTCTGGCAGAAAAGTGATAACCAGGCAAAAAACTTAAAGCAGGTATTGGAACAACGATGGTTTCCGGGTGTTCACTCGAACGTTGGTGGCGGCTACCCTGACGACAGTTTAAGCAATATTGCGCTGAAGTGGCTTTTTAAGAAAGCAATGGACGTAGGCCTGAGCGTGAACCACGACTTCCTCTTAATTCCTGATAACTATGAGGGAACCCTGTATAATTCCTGTACTGGCCTTTACTCTCTGATGTCAAAGCGCGCGAGAAAGATTGAAGTAGACAATATTGAGTCATTTGTAGATGATTCAGTCTACGAGCGAATGAGGCGGATGGGGGCAAAGTATCGGCCGTCCAATGTGCCTGACCGTGCGCCGCAGTGACAAGAATGATAAGCAATTAGTGTTGTACCAAAACAAAAAGGTTGTTATGCCAGACGAACATACCGAAACCCATGTCAGAGGACCGGCAACGAAACGCAAACCGCTTGAATTCAGCTTTTCGCGTTGGTTCATCACACTGGCAGTCAGTTTCGTTATCGCGATCGTGATTTACATGCTGATGCACATTTGCCCTGTTTTTAAGAACAGGGCAGATTTTGAATATGCCGTTCTTGATAAGAGCCAGCAGGAGCAGATCAGCCATATATACCTTGGTAAAGCTGACTCAGCGTTTGCCACAGGTCCGGACTCAAATCACGGCGCAAACAGGATTGTCGTTTCTGCTGATCTGAGGCCGGCTGACTCAGCTACGCACAATCGCGCGCTACTATACCTGGACAATGAGTTCAATAATAAGCTGGACACTGTCCAGCTGCGCAGGATAAAGGCCTACCTCTATTCCTGTAACCGCCACGAGGCAGTCCACTTCTGGTCCCACGAGCGGTTGAGGATAAAATCTTACTTCTGGCTGGTTGGTCCGCAGGTGTATTATGAGATCATTTTCTGGACGATCTTCGGTGTGATTTCCAGCCTCATCTTCCGCATGGGGAACGTATATAGGAACTCCACTTCCGACCCATCGAATCCTCATACCATTTACGATCCTACAGACGTGCCTGCGCACCTGGCCAAGATTGTTTATGCTCCTATCTGCACGCTTATTGTAATTCTTGGCTACAACTATTTCAAGGACGACTCCACCATGGTAGATATAGAATCCAGTAAAGGTGTAGTTGTCTTTTCCTTCTTCGCAGGGTTCTATTCCCAGCGTGTGATGGCATTCATGGATCGGATCAAAGATGTGATACTGCCTAACAGCAGCAACTCGGACCTGCCGTCCGTAAATAAGGTGATTACCAGGAATGTTTCGATCCGGCTGTCGCATGGCAGTGAGCGGGTTGTCAAAGTTATGGCTGCGAATGAGATTGGATTCGGAAAGGCCTCAGTGACATTGGAGAACATAAACTCAAAAGCTGTGTACACTGCGGTAGCCGCCACCACAGATCCTGTTAAGGAGTTCAAGGCGGTAAATCTGCCCGTAGGTATTTATACTGTCAGGGCTCAATGGCAGGAGGTAATAGGTAGTGAGACTTTTAAAGGATTTGACAGAAAGTCTGTTACCCTGTCTCATATCGAAGAGACAGTGGAGATAACCCTGGTTTAAACTTATCGGATAACAATGGATATACTTTCAATACCAATACTCGCTACAGCTATTTCTATCATTATCTGCTGGGCGTTGTTCGCTATCTTTTGCAGCTTCGTTCACGAGGCCATTGCAACTATCAAGGCTGAACGGGGGCGCTACTTGAAGAAATGGCTCTTCAAGCAGCTTTATGATCATCCTAATGGTGTGAACTGGGCCTCTATGATCTATATGCATGGCACGGTCGATCTCTTGACGAGAACCTCGGGAGAGCCGACAAGTCATATCACGCCAAAGCTATTTGCAG
>CAMPJV010000280.1 GCA_946886975.1 uncultured Taibaiella sp.
GCTCTTCACCTTTACCGTTATCACTTGCGGTCCGGCTGCTATCTTCACGGTGTTTGGTATCTTATACCCACCTGAGCCTGGAACTTCCACATAATCACTATACTCCTGAGTTGTGGTCATTGCACCCTGTGGTGTTTCCGCAGTTTCCACAGCCTTCACCAGCAGACCGCTCTTTACGTCATAGTATTGGGTGCTCTTCTTGCCTTGTGCATTGGTCTCTTCCACCACATAGGCATCAGAACCGTTCACCTTCTCCACTCCTTTCAGGGTCCTCTTTTTGCCATATTGCTCAGGATGAAGATCTGCGTAAATGTCAGCGTCTTCCCTCGCCTCAATCAGTTCATCTCCTTCCAGGTTAGCCTTTTGTCCCTGCGCCTCCTGGTATCCCGTGCTTCCGTTCAACACCTTTTTCTGCAACACCATTCCCATCCCTTCCATAGAGAACTTCAGCTTGTCCGGAGCTTTCTTCATTTCCGTGATGGTAAGCGAAATACCTTGCACCTCACCTGTGCTCACTGTCTTTATATCTTTTATAGCGCTGATCACCTTTTCGCCGCCTATGGCCGCTACGTACTTCTTCACAACATCGTCGCCGGTCAATCCACTGGGTGCTGCTGCGGTCTTTGCTGGTTCTATGGTTCTTCCGTAGGTATCGTAGTACTCTATCTTCCCGTTGGATGCATACTTCACAAGCGTCTTCGGCACTTCATCCTTACTGCCGACAACAACTAGGTAAGCCTTGTTGGGGTCTATATATTTCTTAGCAGTTGCCTGCACATCTTCTGCAGTTACCGCGGCAAGGTTTTTCAGGTAATTCTTATAGTAATCCTTCGGCATGTTATAGCGCTCTATATTGATGGCATATTGAGCCACGGTGCCTGGGTTCTCCAGCCCAATAGCAAAGGCTCCCGACATGTTCACTAGATGGTTCTGAAGTTCTTCTTTCCCTACCTTTTGATTGCGCAGCTTGTTCATCTCGGCAATGATCTCTCCTACCGAGCTGTCCGTCACAGCGTTCCTTCCTTTGGCATACGCGGTAAAAGATCCTTTCAGGTCATCCTGGTTGATGGAAGAATAGGAGCCATAAGTCCAGCCATGCTTCTCGCGCAGGTTCAGGAACAGTCTTCCGTTAGATCCCCCGCCAAGGATGGAGTTTGCTACTCTGGCCTTGATCACATCAGGAGTGCCTGGCTTCAGGTCGAGCGGATAGGTCACATTGATAACGCTCTGCACAGCTGCATCCCTTGGTACGAATGCTACTTTCCTTGTTGCCGGTGCCTGGGGATTGCTGTATTTGGCAACAGGCACCGTGGCTTTCTGCCATTTGCCGAAGTATTTTTCTATCAGTGGCTTTACCTCATCCATTGTTACGTCTCCCACTATAGCCATGTATGCTACGTTCGGCCTGAAGTAGGTCGAGTAGTATTTTCTTGCTCTTTCCAGGTTAATTTTAGTTATCGTCTCTTTCGTCGCTACTTCTCCATAGGGGTGCTGCTTACCGTAGTTCAGTACCGCACTTACTTTATTCAGCATAGCATCTGGCTCGTTTTCTTCTGCTTCCAGCCCCGATAGCATGCGCGTCTTTATCTTTTCTAGCTCACTTTGCTTAAAGTCTGCATTCATAGCAATATCGGCCATCAGCTCAAGGATTTTCTCCTGGTGCTTCTTCAGTCCGCTGGCATTTATCCCTTCATCCGACGCGTCAATGTTGGCGCCAATGAAATCTATTTCTTTATTCAGCTGCTCGTTCGATCTTGTCTTTGTGCCACTTGTCAGCAGTTCCGACATCATCTCCCGGTACCCGATCATATCGCCTTCCAGCTCTGGTTTGATATCCAGTTGAATGGATGCCGCAATAGTGGGAAGCTTATGGTTTTCCACCACGAACACCTTCATGCCGTTGGGTAGCGTAAAGCTTTCCGTCTTGCCGAGCTTAATTTCGGGTGCGGGTCCTGGCTTCGGCCGCACGCTTCGGTCCAGTGTCTGTGCCCAGCTTAGGCCGGCTACTGATATAGTTAGTATGGTGAGAATTATCTTTTTCATGCTTGTAGCTTTTGGGACTGTGTATTTGCGCTTCTGTCTCATGGTTATTTCTTCTCCATGGATTTAGGTAAATAATATACTACTACCCGGTTGTTCTTGGTGAAGTATTTGGCTGCTGCGTTCTTAAGGTCCTGCTTCGTCACTCTATTGTATCGCTCTAGCTCTGTGTTGATCAGGTTAGCATTTCCCAGGAAGGTATAATACGTTGCAAGGTTTTCCGCTACTCCCTGCACTCGTTGGTTTTGTGTTATAAAGTCATTCTCAGCCTGGTTGCGTAGTTTCTGATATTCTTCATCACTTATGATGGTGTTTACCACCTTGTCCACTTCTGCAAGCATCGCGCTTTCCAGGTCTTCCGGTTTCACTCCCGCATTAGCTATTCCATACATCATGGCCAATCCCGGGTCTTCATTCGGTATGGCAAATGCTCCAACTGCCAGTGCCTTTTGTTGCTCGTCTACTATAGCCTTCTGAAACCTTGAGCTCTTTCCTTGCGATAGCAGCTGCGAGAGTAGTTGAATAGCATAATAGTCTTCACTTCCAAGTTTTGGTGTATGGTATGCAATGATCACCGCAGGTAGCTGCACGTTATCATAGAAGTTCACTCTCTTTTCAGCCGTTTGCTCTGGCTCCACATCCGTAGGGCGTGGGATAGCCTTTGTGCCCTTGGGTATGTCGCCAAAGTACTTGGCAATGAAAGCCTTTGTCTGTGCTATATCAATATCTCCCGCCACCACGAGTGCCGCATTGTTCGGAACATAGAACGTCTTATAGAAGTCCATGAACTCACTCAGCTTTGCCTGGTCTATGTATTGCTCTTTTCCTATTGGTGTCCACCTGTATGGGTGCTTGGTAAATGCATTTTCATACACCACGCTCAGCAGTTGTCCGTAAGGAGTGTTGTCATATCGTTGCTTCTTTTCTTCCTTCACCACCTTCCTTTGAGTCTCCACGCCTATGTCATCTATCTTTGCCTGGAACATTCTTTCCGCTTCCATCCACAGAGCAAGTTCCAGCTGATTAGATGGCAATACTTCGTAGTAAAACGTTCTGTCCCATGTAGTGTTTGCATTGAGCTGTCCGCCTGCTGCCTGCACCATCTTCATGTACTCACCCCTTCCTATGTTTTCACTGCCTTCAAACAGCAGGTGCTCAAAGAAGTGGGCAAATCCCGTACGCTCCGGATCTTCATTCTTAGATCCTACATGGTACATCACAGATACCGCTACTATAGGAGTAGAATGATCCTCATGGAGTATCACGTGTAGTCCGTTCGGCAGATCATATTCTGTGTAGCTAATATTTGTTGCCTGCCCGCTCGCACTTGTAAATACGCATAGTCCAACTAGGGTGGGGAGCAAAGCAGAGAAAGCTCTTCGCTTCATATTTTTCTGATTTGCAGCAAAATTAAGCTTTGAAGCTGTTTACCGCTAAATCATTTAAAACATTCCCCCGAAATCTCCCCTAACAGCCTGATATTTGCACCTCTATTTCCTGATTTATAGAACACCTCCTCTCCTAAGGGGGAGGCTGGAAGAGGCCTTTTATGATAAACACTGTACTTTTTGATATGGATGGGTTGCTCCTCGACACCGAGCCGCTTTGGGGCGAGAGCATGCTCCGCATTGCCGCAAAGCACAATATCCCCATCGGCCCTGATCGCTTCAAGGAAACAACCGGGTTAAGGATATACGAGGTAACAGAGTACTGGTCCGTTAAGTATCCATGGAAAGGGAAGAGCCATATGGATGTAGCGGAAGAGATACGCGAGGATATAATCGAATCCTCACGTC
>CAMPJV010000281.1 GCA_946886975.1 uncultured Taibaiella sp.
ACGCAGAGGTAAGTAAAGGCAACTTCTTCATGTTTTTCTCCAAGTGGAGCCGCTTCAAAAAGTACCTGCTGGCCATACTTATCGGTCTTCCTACCTGGTACGTAATAGGCATACTGGTGAGCTTCTCCAAAGAATTTGGTGAACACTTCGGCATTCCCGATCCCATCGAGTCGGGCAAGGCTGTAATGCTGGCCTATGTAGCTATCTCGGTGGGCGATATATTGATCGGCTTTGTAAGTCAGTGGCTGAAGAGCAGGAAGAAAGCCCTCTTCATCTTTTACGGGCTCACCATCATAGGTATTGTGCTGTATTTTCAGCAGGATGGCGGTTCTGCCACCAATATGTACATCATCTGTACCTTTCTTGGTTTCAGTACCGGCTTCTGGGCCATATTTGTTACTATGGCTGCTGAGCACTTCGGTACCAACCTCCGCGCCACTGCTGCAACCACTGTTCCCAATATGGTCCGGGGAGCTCTTCCGCTGATAATCTGGTTTTTTAAAGACTTGCAAGCCTCAGGACAGAGCAACATTCACGCCGCCGCAATCACTGGTGTTGTAGTAATGTCTATCACCATCATCGCGGCAATCTTCACCGAAGAGACCTTTGGCAAGGACCTCAATTTCTTAGAGTATTAGAGCGATACTCTTTTCTCTAGGGCTTTCAGCCTGTCTTTTTCGACAGGTTTCATCTTTTCCATAGCCGCCGCTATTAAAGGCCGTTCTCAGTGCCGGGGCTGTATTAGGAGTAGCCGCTACTTTGCCTGCTACTTCCTCCAGGTATTTTCTGCCTCCATCACCAATAAAGTTAAATGAATAATTCGCACAGGTCTGTTATTTTTGATCGGGATGAACAACGGCAAACAAGCATTTGATTTTAAGGTGGCGGCGTTCTGCCTCCTTGGCTTTGCTGCCAATTTCGTCGCCTGCTATCCTGGCTATATGACCGGCGACAGTCTTGATCAATATGCCCAGTCGCTGTCTGCCGAATATTCCAACTGGCATCCACCCATCATGGCGGCCTGGTGGCGGGTTTTGAATATTATCTCCTCAGGACCCCAATCCATGCTGGCTTTCCAGTTGGCTTGCCTGTGGGTGGGTATTTATTTTTTATTCAGCTTATTGCGGGGTAGCAAATGGTGGTATCTCACTGTATTCCTCTTTGCCTTTGCACCGTTCGTCCAGAACTTTTCCGGCTACATCATCAAAGACAGCCAGATGGCCATCACGTGGTTCCTTGCCTGTGCCTGGATGTTACACATCAGCGGCAGAAGGAGGAACTGGCTCGAATTGATTGCCTGCACTTTGTTGTTGGTCTATGGCTGCTGGATAAGGCTGAATGCTTTACCCGGCTTCATTCCACTTTGCTTTCTATGGGCCGGAGTGTTCTTTCCATTTCAGAGTGACAGAATAAAAATTATCGCTGCTTTCTCCTTTCTCGTTGCCACTGTTTTACTACAACCGCTTGTCAACTATAAAATGCTCCGTGCTTCCAAATCCTATCCCGAGATCAAACTCTACATGCACGACCTCTCCGGCGTTTTTGTTCGGACAGGCGAGAATGTCTTTCCCGCTCTTCTATACCAAAACTCCCAGTTCGATACCGCATTTATTCGCAAACATTACTCTGTCACTTCGTTTGATCCCATCTGGTGGAATGACAACGGTATCAAGGTAGTGAATGGCGACGAGGCACCTATAAATGCAGCACTCTATGAACAGTGGACGGGCGCAATTTTTCAGCATCCTGGCATTTATCTCTCCAATCGTTTCAATGGTTTCCTCTACTACCTGCGTGTCAGGAACAGCGGCACGAAGTTTTATTACAATATCAACTTCATCGACGAAAACAAGTGGGGCTTTGCAGTGCGGGATGGGAAACTCCATCGCTTTTGGCAGCAGGGTTTAAAGTTGCACGGTGCTATGCCTTACACGCGTCCCTGGTTCTGGCTGCTGCTAAACCTTGTTTTATTTATTCCGCTCAGGAGAATGGAGAAGGGAATAAGCAGGGTAGCGGCCACTTGCCTGCTTTGGTCCTCTTTACTATACGTACTACCCATGTTCTTCCTCTTCCAGGTTGATTTTGAGTTCCGCTATTCCTACTGGAATTGCATTGCAGTAAGTCTTGGTCTTTGCATGATTATAAAGGAAAAGCTCCGGGGTAAAATCACCCCGGAGCTTTAAAGTATATTTCTATGAGATTCTACACTAAACTCCCCTCATAAGTCCTTATCTCGTTATACACGGTATCCCTTTCTACAGGTATCTTTCCCACGGCCGATATTAGCGAGCAAAGATCCCCGGTACTCATCGACGGTGTCTGCTCTTCCGATCCCGCCATAGAGTAGATCCTGGTAGTATCATCTATCGTCCCGTCGAGGTCGTTTACACCAAAGGATAACGTCAGCTGTGCCGACTGCCTTCCCAACATAGGCCAGTAGGCCTTCAGGTTGCGGAAGTTGTCCATAAAGATGCGGGCTATCGCATACAGCCTCATATCTTCTACTATGCTCACCTCTGCTATATCCGACATGTCATTGTCCTTATTTCTGAACTTGAGCGGTATAAAGCAATTGAACCCTCCTGTCTTATCCTGCAGCTCGCGCAGCCTGCTCATGTGGTCTACGCGGTGTTCATGCTTTTCTATATGACCGTAGAGCATGGTAGCATTGCTATGCATGCCCAGGCTATGTGCTGTGGCATGTATGTCCAGCCAGCCATCACCATCCACTTTATCAGCGCATATCACATTCCTTACCTCGGGGTGGAATATCTCAGCGCCACCACCCGGTAACGATTGCAGACCTGCGTCTTTCAGCTTCTGCATGCCTTCCCGGGCAGTCAGCTTTGCCTTGCGGAACATGTAGTCAAGTTCTACTGCAGTAAATCCTTTTATATGCAGCTCCGGCCTGTGTGCCTTTATTTTGCTTATAAGCTCACAAAAAAACTCCAGGTTCATCTTAGGGTGAACTCCACCTACTATATGCACCTCGGTCACGGGCTCCACATCATATTTGCGAACCATGTCCATCATCTGCTCTATGCTCATTTCCCAGCCCTCATCGCGATGCTTGTATTGGCGGGAGTAAGAGCAGAAGTTGCAGGTAAATACGCAAACGTTCGTGGGCTCTATATGGAAATTCCGGTTGAAGTAAACCTTGTGGCCATGCAGTCTTTCTCTTACATGGTTGGCCAAAGCGCCCAGGTAAGCCAACTCGCCTTTTTCAAAAAGAACAACGCCTTCCTCTTCGGTAAGGCGTTGTTGGTTCTTTACTTTTTCTGCTATGGTGAGCAGTTGCTTATCTAAATGTGCTTGTTTTAATACTTCTTCTAAGCTGAATGATTCAATCATTATTCTACTACTATTTTCCTTGTCACCACTCCTTCAGCGAAATGGCATTGCACAAAGTAAATGCCTTTGCTCATACCCGAAATATCAATTGTATAGATACCGGTATTAGCTTCAGCGCTTTGCTCAAATACCGTTTGGCCCATCATATTGGTTACGAGCACTTGTTGCAGTGACTGTGGTACGCCGGCAAAGTTAAGGCTAAATCTGCCATTCGATGGATTCGGGAAAATGTCAAAATGATTGCTCGGTTCAATTGAGCTCACTTCTGTAGGCCATTGGGTAAGCTCAGGGTGCTGGGTAAGTGAGTGCGACTCGGAGTTAGTTCCATCTACGTAAACGTGCATGTGCTGTGCTTGCTTTATGGTAAACATCAGTGACCTGTTGTCGTTTGAGTAGTCCATAAAGTTCATATACATAATGCCATTGCCGCCGGAAGTGCAACCGTCGTATTGAACACCGCTCATAGAGCCGCTTGAA
>CAMPJV010000282.1 GCA_946886975.1 uncultured Taibaiella sp.
AAAAGTATACATTTTCTGCAGTTTTCCATTTGACGAGGCAGGGGAGGATAAAGGACTACTGGCTTGGAAAGACTGTGATAAAATCCCAGCGGCGTTATTCTTATGAGGAAGTGCAGGAGATAATCGAGGGTGCGGAAGGTGACAACAAAGACATCTTACTTCTGCTTAATGAAATAGCGCAGAATCTGCGCAAAGAGCGCTTTAAGAAAGGAGCAATTAACTTCTCTTCGATGGAGGTTCGTTTCAAGCTCGACGACAATGCGAAGCCCATAGGGATAGTCGTAAAGGAGAGTAAAGAAGCCCACCAGCTTATTGAGGAATTCATGCTTTTGGCAAATAGGAAAGTCGCAGAGTATGTATCAGAGATTACTGTGAAGGATAAGCCAGTACCATTTCCTTACCGGGTCCACGACGTACCGGATGAGGAGAAGCTCAAGCTCTTTACCACCTTCGCTTCCCGCTTCGGTCATAAGTTCGATATGAATACTCCTGAAAGCATTGCCTCTTCCTTCAATGAAATGCTGCGCTTGGTTCAGGGGAAGCCTGAGCAGCACGTTTTGGAAAGCCTCGGTATAAGGACAATGTCTAAGGCTGTATATACAACAGAAAACATAGGTCATTATGGCCTTGGCTTCGAAAATTATTGCCACTTCACCTCGCCCATTCGCAGGTATCCCGATGTGCTGGTACACCGGGTTTTGCAGGAGTGCCTGAACAAGGATATTAACCCTATAAAGCAAATGGAGCAGCAGTGCCGGCATTGCAGTGACATGGAGCGTAAGGCGATGGAAGCCGAGCGATCAGCCGACAAATACAAGCAGGTCGAATACATGCAGGACTATGTTGGTGAGGAGTTCGATGCGGTCGTCAGTGGTGTTGCAAGCTTTGGCTTCTGGGCCGAAACGGTGGAGCACAAGTGTGAGGGCATGGTGTCTATTGCCGATTTGACTCAGTTCGATGATTTCGAGATGATGGAGCAGGAGTATGCACTCATTGGGCATAATACTCGCATTCGTTTCAGGATGGGGGACAAGGTCCGTATCCGGGTTGTTGCCGCAAATCTTGATAAAAGGCAAATAGATTTTACCATTCTTGAACTCCCCGAGCAGGAACAGACAGTAAGAACAAAGAAGAAAAGAGAGACTACCTTTGACGTGTCTGCATCCAAAGGCAGACCCAAACGCAAAAAGTAATACATGCATTCATTTCCGGAACTGGTTCAGTTATTTGAAGATAGCTTTACTAAATCCTTGCCCTTTCCTTCCAAACCATATACTTTATACGAGCCCTGCCGATACTTCCTTACTATAGGAGGGAAACGCATAAGGCCAGTGCTTTGTCTTATGGCGAATGAGCTATTCGGCGACATCACTCCTGATGCCTGGAATGCTGCGATGGGGATAGAGCTCTTTCATAATTTTACCTTGATTCATGATGACATAATGGACCGTGCGCCGCTCAGACGTGGAAAAAAAACACTACATGAGCGCAATGGTCTGACTGCCGGAATTCTCTGCGGCGATGTTATGAGTATATATGCATATGATCGCCTGGCCCAGATCAGGCATGGACTTTCTGGAGTCTTGCATCTGTTTAACAAGACTTCAATTGAAGTATGCGAGGGTCAGCAGTTGGATATGGATTTCGAACTACGCACTGATGTCAGCATTCAGGAGTATATAGGTATGATAACGCTAAAAACGTCTGCCTTACTCGCGTGTAGCTTAAAGACGGGGGCACTGTTAGGGGGCTCCACAGTAGGTAACGCTGACAAGTTGTACGAGTTTGGCAAGAACCTAGGAATAGCTTTTCAGTTGCAGGACGATTACCTCGATGCATTTGGCAGCACGGATAAAATCGGAAAGCAGAACGGCGGAGACATTCTGTCCAACAAGAAGACCTTCCTGTTACTAAAGGCTTTGGAGAACGCAAATTCTGAGCAAAAAAGTGAAATACTTGAGTTGCTCAAAAGCAGCAAAGACAGTAAAGTGGCGGAAATGCTTGGGCTCTATTCTGCAACAGGCACTGACATGGCCTGCAGAGATGCTGTTGCCAGCTATTCAAAAGCTGCTTTCCAGTGTCTGGAAGAAGTTGCTGTATTGAGTAAGAGAAAGGAATCCCTTAAACACCTTGCGAGGTATTTACTTCAAAGGGAAGAATAGACTCCGTGTTTTAGTTTTATCTTTGTTATCTAAATATTTGCCTGCTCTATATGAATTACTGGCTTGTCAAATCTGAACCCTCCAAGTATAGTTGGGACCAGTTCCTAAAAGACAAGGAGACCACTTGGGATGGTGTAAGGAATTTTGCCGCCCGTAATAATCTGAAGGCTATGATGAAAGGAGATCGCGTTTTCTTTTATCACAGCAACGAAGGACTCGCTATTGTTGGAATTGCAGAGGTTGTTAAAGAAGCCTATCAGGATCCCACCACAGATGATCCTAATTGGGTTGTCGTAGACCTTAGGCCTTTGAAGTCCATTCCTAATCCGGTAACACTTGCTGATATCAAAGCTGAAAAGGACTTGCAGGAAATGGACCTCGTCCGGCTTGGCCGTCTATCTGTGGGAGCGGTAAAGATCAAAGAGTATAAAAAGGTTCTTAAAATGGGTGGGCTATAAGGTGGCATTGCTTGCGTTACTTTCCTCTGCCGCTTGCTCATATTTAGTTATCTTCCATCGAGCACGCAGTTGATCTGATGTTAATGACGATCCATCGTGACTCCATCCCGGAGGGTTAAAGAGATACCCTATTTTGTGTCTAAGGGAGATGTCCTTTTTCAGGTCCTTTCCTATTGCACTCCATTCATGAAAAAGGATTTTCACAGGGTGATGTGGATCTTCGAGCGGTTTGGTAAGTCCATATTTTGGAGTTTCTTCCGGCAGTTCCTCGGAGAAAGTACCAAATAGCCGGTCCCAGACGATCAGGACCATGCCCATATTCCTATCCAGATATGGAATGTTGCTGGCATGGTGAACTCTGTGATGAGATGGTGTGACAAACAGGAATTCGATGAGTTTGGGTAGCTTTTTGACGCTCTGTGTGTGAACGATGATACCATAGGTCTGGGTGAGCGCGTACATAAAAAAGATATCCAGTGGCTCAAAGCCAATTAATGCCAATGGTATGAAGTACATGTACCTGTAAAAAGGCATAAACACCGACGACCTAAAGCCTGTGGTTAAATTATACTCTTCAGATGAGTGATGGGTTACATGCACTGCCCAGAAAAGGCGTACATGGTGGTCTACATAGTGCTCCAGCCAAAAGAGAATGTCTTCGCAAAGGAAAAGCAGCCCCCAGTAAAGTATAGGATGCCAGCTGATCCCAGGGTGAAATTGATGGAAGAATATCAATACCGCAAATGCCGCTCCCCGAAGTAAGAGGTCTAAACCAGCATTTGTTGCATTCAGATATACATTCAGAAGTGTTTCCTTCCAGCTATAGAACTTCCAGCCATGAAAATTGCTAAGGACGATCTCAAGGGGAATAAGTATTGCATAGATGGGTATAGAAAATAAGAGCAATATATGTCTATGCAATTGATCCATGATGAAGTTGCGAATTGATGCTCCTAAACAAACTGGTATCGTACGCTTATTGAATTTTGGCTAAGGACCAGATCAAATGGTCATTATTTCTTTGTCCTTATCCTTGCAATGCTGGTCCACCATAGCAATATATTTATCGGTTACCGCCTGCACTCTTGTCTCCCCGTCTTTAGCTATGTCTTCACTAAGGCCGTCCT
>CAMPJV010000283.1 GCA_946886975.1 uncultured Taibaiella sp.
ATACATACTTGACGAGCCCACCACAGGCCTTCACTTCGAAGACATCAAGCACCTCCTATCCGTGCTCAACCGCCTCGCCGACAGAGGTAATACAGTGCTCGTCATAGAGCACAACCTGGATATAATAAAGGTAGCAGACTTCGTTATAGACATGGGTCCAGAAGGCGGCGGCGGCGGCGGAAAAGTAGTAGGCACCGGCACGCCCGAGCAGATAGCCAAAATAAAGGAAAGCCACACCGGGCGGTTCCTGAAAGAAGAACTTAAATAAGACATAAAAAGGAGCAGATCTCATGATCTGCTCCGCTTCTATCTATATTCGTCAGCACTTAGTTTACCATTATTGTCCTTACAATAGCTTCACCGCTCTCCAACTCTGAGAACTTTATGTAGTAAACACCCTTAGCCCAGTTACTCACCTCGATAGAGGCACGCTTTACCACCTCCCCCCTGTAGATATTTTGTCCAAGCGCATTCACCACGTTCATGGTCAGCTTTCTCTTGTAGTCGTTACTAATGTAGAGCACATCGTCAGATGGTATCGGGAATACCTTCACCGCGCTTTGCCAGGCAATCTCCTTCACATTGGAAGGGTCATTGAGGCTGAAGTTGCTGTTGCTGATATCGAAGAACACGTTGCCGACGCCTTTTATCTTTACCCTTGCCTGGTTCGTCATGGCGCTGGCAGGAACAGTTATACTCTCCGAGCCATCATTTGGAGTGTTTGATGCAAGGGTTATCGGATAAGTATACCCGCCGTCTACAGAAAGGAAGATATCTACTTTCTGGCAGCCGATCTGGCCATTATCGGTCCCGCCCACGTTCCAGGTTACTGTTTCACTATTGCCACTCGTCCAGTTCAGGTTCGTATTAGGATGGGTTACCTCAAAAGGCGAGCCGGTATTTATTACATTCAGGTTTACCTCATCATCAGGGAAGTTGAATATACCCACTCCATTGAGCATATCCCGTACCGTCAGTCTGAACTTCAGATTCCTTGCATCGTTAGGCAGCTTCTCCCCGCGATAGGAAGTAACATTCTTCACCAGCGAGTCAATCCTTGGGAATACTCTGGTCGGTGAAGCAGTCGGTCTGAAGGACCGGAATATCGGACCAAACTGATTAGTATTATTCCAGCTTTGCTGGTAGTCACCCAGGTTCCATTGCTCCCAGCAGTACGTCAGCGAATCATGATCCGCATCTATTGCCAAAGGAGCGGTGAGTTCGAAGGGAGTTCGATAAGGGATGCTGTAAGTCTGTGCAAAAGACGGGACGACAGGAGGAGTATTCACTACCTGCGTTGCCACTCCACATGTGCTCCCATTTCCTTTTGTGATAAACCAACTTATGACATCCAGGCTCCTCGAATGGAAATAGTCATCGCTATGAGCCTGCAGATTATCTCCCCCGCCGCAGATTCCTGCATACCCCATTATAGTAGAGCCGCTACCTGGTTCATATGCATCCATCTGTTCGCCATTGCCACCACAACTGCCGCTGTTGGAGTTGAAAGTGTGATTCGCCCCAAACTGATGACCCATTTCGTGGACAACGTAGTCTATGTCAAAGGGATCGCCTACAGGATTGGGCTGCCCTGTTATGCCTCGCGCCTTCTTATTGGAAGTGCAAACCGAGGCAGTATCGGCAACTCCACCCAGTCCTGTACCAAACAAGTGGCCTATATCGTAATTGGCTGAGCCGATCTCGTTGGTTATATTAGTCTGGTTTGTCCCAAGATCAATCCCGGTATTTAAATACGGATCGTTGGGTCCGTCAAGATATATGATGTCATCATTGTTAGCTATCAGCTGCAAGGTCACCGCAAGCTCGCGCTCAAATACGCCATTTACTCTATTAATAGAGGTAACCATTTTACCAAGCACGCCTGCTTTGGTAGGGTTTGGACCATCCACTGCAATCGCGTACTCACCAGTACAGGCGAGTGCTAACCTGTAAGTTCTCTGCTGCGTACCGTGCACTTTGAACTTTATGTTTGGAAGGCCTGTGGGAGTAAGGTGTATGGCATCCTGCCCTAAGTCACCCGCTTCGTCTCTGACCTCGCAGGACATAGCAGAAGCAACCGGACGGATATAGTCTCTCTTGTAGTAGCAGATGTAGAAGCCGTCGTCTTTATTGCTATAAGGGTCAATAAAGTAGGTATTAGCGCCGTCGAAGACCATGGCATGAAAGCCATACTTCGTGTAATCCAGCTTTATCGTTATCCTTTGGCTCTCCAAAGAGTAGCCGGAAAAGGTCATTATGTCCGGGTATTTAGCTGCCAGACCAGCCTCCATTATTGTAGTCTGCCACACCTTATAGCTTGTATAGCCTCCTGCAGGGTTGGGTAGGTCAAGAATTGTTGCCTGCGCCGCATCGAAGGACAAAGTGGAAAGCTTTGCCTTGAGGTATGTTGAATTAAGCGAATAAGTTTTAAATACTTCAGGCGTCAAGTTCCGGGTGCCGGTGGTGGCCACGTTTCCCGTCACCTTTTGCCAGATGCTGCCACCGCTATGGGCAAACAAAAAGATAGGGGCCAGACAGAACAGTGATATAGCAAGAAGTCTTTTCATGCGGCGGTTAATTAGCGATCGTAGCGTACCTGGGTTGTCCGGCTCTGTGGAGTAGCGGAACTGCTCCTATCAGTAGACGCTGGTTTTTCTGAATTGGTTGAGTTGGAGGCAGATTCTACTGTACTTATCTGAGAGGCATCCACGGTAGTGTTTTTTGAAGACGAGCAACTGCAGGCAACTGCAAGGATAAGGATACAGAAGATGGCTTTGATGTTCATTTAGGCAGTTTAGCTATTGCCCGAAGTTATCAAAAAAGTCGTAATACCGGGTAAATAAGTTGGTGTAAATGCGTCACCTCATTGTCAGGATCTGGAGGAACCGATGTTCCGAACCCCAAGGCGTAAGGAGTTGATTACCAGCACCACATCGCTCAATGCCATGATCCCGGCTCCCCACGTGGGAGTAAGGTAGCCTGCTGCTGCAACCGGAATGGCGACAATATTGTAAATGAAGGCCCAAAACAGGTTTTGCTTAATGGTCTGCTCGGTGTAGATGCCGAGGCGGATCGCTTTTGGAAGAGTGGAGAGCTGATTGTTCGAAAGTATGATATCGGCGGACTGTATAGCTATCTGGGTGGATTCGCTAAGGGAGATGCCTACTGTAGCCCTGGCCAGCGCCGGAGCATCGTTGATGCCGTCACCCACCATGGCGGTCGGAGCTATTGCCATCAGCTCTTCTAACTTCTTGTTCTTCTGCTCGGGGCTGTGCTCTGCAAAGACTTCCTTTATACCCAGACTCGCAGCAAGCGCCTCGGTCTTTTCTTTCTTATCGCCGCTGAGGAGGATGGTCCTGAAGCCCATCCTGTTGAGTTCGGCAATTGTCGCGGCGGCATCCTCGCGCGGAGTGTCGGAGACCTTTAAAGCTCCCAGGTATTCGCTGTTCCTGTAGAGGTACAGGTCATGGCCTTGATCCTGACTGGCCGCACTGTGCAGCCACTGTTCAGATCCCAGCCTGTAGAGATTGCCTTTATCGTCTGAAGCCTGCATGCCCTTTCCCTTTACCTCCTCCGTCCGGGCAAAAGAGATATTGTCAGCGTTGCGCCACTGGTCGGATATGGAGCGGGCAATGGGGTGAGAAGAGTGGCTTTCTATGGCTGCTATCAGGGACTTAAACTCTGACTCGCTTACACTATTTAGGGTAAAGGATTCAATGCGGAGCTTTCCTGTAG
>CAMPJV010000284.1 GCA_946886975.1 uncultured Taibaiella sp.
TAATGGAAGTGGCAGGCATTTCGGTCTTCGTCATCTCGCCGTTGCGAAGGTTGTAAGCAGACCCGGAAACTCTTGTTATGGCGCCAAAACTATATTCAGAACTCTCGACGGTAACAGTGACATCAGCAGCCTCGCTTCCCTGCTTTCGAAGTACTTTAATGATCTTTCTTATTCTGGATGTAGTATACGAATCCCCTTTTATATCCTTGTCAATAGAGTAAACTACGGATTCGAAAAGCACAATTGCGCTTGCAGCCGTATCAATATCGTAAGACTTTTTCTGCAAATGTTCTTTGAAGAACTCCGGAGTGTCCTTAAAATTTATGCCCGCCATCGCTCTGGTTGCCAAAAGCAGGTATGCGGTGGTGAGGAGAAAAACAAGGATTAACCTTTGAGTAGCCGGAATAGGTAACGGGGCTCTAAACATAGGATGGCTTTTGTATACTAAAGCCGAATATAAAACCTATTCCCTTGAAAATCAATCGAAAAATTGAAAATGTTAGCTTTTGTAGTTTTCATCAGGAGGAACGCTTCCTCGGCAGCTTCTTTTTTTTACAGTTATGGGGAAATAAAAACATCCAGTCTGGTTGTGCCTATTCCTTAAAATCCCGGACAATACCTATATTGGGTTTGGTTTTACTCTGAATTAGACATCTTAAACAACTAAATCTATACAAATGGATACTTCAAAAATGATCAAAGCTTATTGCCTTAAGACCAAGGAGAAGAATGTTCCGATGCATGACGCTGTAATCACAAGGACGGCAAAGGGCGGCTACATGGCTGGCGGTCACGATGGCAAAGGAAACAAGATGGCGGCTATTCTTAGCGAAGCAAACGCTTTGAAAGCTATAGAAGATGGAGTAGCTAAGAAAGGTTTCTAACCAGCTTCAGTAATACTTTAATAGTTCAGGTATCTTAGTAAGAGATATCCTGAACTATTTTCATTTACTCCTACGCAGGCACATCTAAGCCGCAATGAATGCAACAGATTGTCCATTATTTCCTTCATTTGGTCTTTCCCGTCGCGGTTGCCTATATCTTCTTCAAGCCGGTATGGAGGAAAGTCTATCTTATCTTCCTGCTGACGATGGTGGTGGATGTAGATCACCTTTTGGCGAATCCAATATTTGACCCCTGCAGGTGTAGTATAGGGTTTCATCCTTTACACAGTTATATAGCCTGTTTGGCATACACTCTACTGTTGATACCTAAGACGACGAGGGTCCTTGCGCTCGGCTTGCTAATACACATGGCGGCCGACGGCATTGATTGCGGCTGGAGCCGCCTGGCTGGGTGCTGCTGATGATGATAACTGAGCGTGAGCAATATGGCATTATATTTGGGCCAGATTGGCGCAGGTATGAAACAATATTATACTCATGATGGTGACAGGATCCTCGGTCCTTATGCAGTAAATGAGTTGAAGAACCTGGTAATCACCGGGAGTACCCCAATCTGGTACGAAGGCTTACCCGACTGGACTACGGCGTCAAACGTTCCAGCTTTGATTCCTTACATTACACTGGGCTCAGGTGGGCCACCACCCATTAAAAAACAAACTGAAGAACCTCTGCCTCCGGATCAGCAGCCTGGATATAAAACAGCTGCAAAAAGCAACTACACGGTTTTCTGGGTCGTTCTTATCACCCTTTTCGCGATCCTGGCGGCGGGTCTTTGGTGGTACGTAAAGGAGGATGGGGTTGAAACGCCGATTGGTGTGGTTGGAGGTAAAACCCAGGAAGAACTCGACAAGGAATTCATTGCATCACAGGAAAAGGAAGAGAGGAGGATAAAGGAGGAGCTTATATTTAAAAAGAAGCAGAAGCACCGGAAGAATTGGAAAAGATATGTAAAGGTAAGTGCCACCTATGACCCCATGAACTTCTTAGGAGGTCTGGAGAACATAAAGGTAACGGTGAAGAATAGCTCGGAGTACATGCTGGACAACGTGCAGGTACGGGTAAAGTACATAAAAAAAGATGGCGAGATGTGGGACGCCGAGGCCTTGAGTATTCAGGGGATAGAGGCCAAGTCGACAAAGGTGGTAGATGCACCTGAAAGTTTCCGTGGAAGATCTGTTGAGGTATCTTTTACTAGTATCAGGTCGGAGGAGTGGAATTTCTGTTATCCGGGAAAGGGCAAGCCGGACGACCCTGACTATTGTAAATAAAGCCCCTCCCCGAAGTTCCTAAAAGGCATGGAGTTTTTAGTGCGAGTAACCCACCTTATTTAAACCTATTCACTTCGTTATCTCCCAAACCCGCATGTAGGTTGGGAAGGTGAATTGTCGCGTATCCGCTTTACCCTTGTTTAAGTTTTGCCCTGCTTTGAGAGGAGATCCTTGGATGAGTTCATGGCTTACAACTATGACGCTAATGAAATTAGGACAATTTGCCTGTTGTTACCAACCTGGAAGTTCAGGCAATTGCAACTGATTTCCTTTACTATTCTGTTTTTAATATATTGGACTGGTTTAAACAAAACGCTAGTGTCTCACCTGCATCAAAGAGTTGACAAGAATTGCCTGAACTGCGGTACAGAAGTAGCGGGTAGGTATTGTCAGAACTGCGGGCAGGAGAATTCGGAACCTAAGGAAACCTTCTGGCAATTGATCGTTCATTTCTTCAATGACATCACTCACTTTGACGGGAAGTTCTTTAAGACATTAAAGCTCCTCATCCTTAGGCCGGGTTTCCTGACCAGCGAATACGTCGCAGGAAAAAGAGCTTCGTACCTGAACCCTATCAGGATGTATTTGTTCATTTCCTTTCTTGTATTCCTGGTGGTGTTCTCCCTGCCCCGTCCGGCCTCAGCGCCTGTACATGTTTCCACCCAGGACAGCATGCAGCAGATCACAGAAAGTGAAGTGAGCGCACAAGAACGGAGCCGGGCAGATAGTGCGGCCAAGCAGACTATAGCTCGTGCAGATGAAATAAGATTTACCACGAAAAAGGGCTTCGTAACTTCCCGTGACACTAACATAGAAGCGTACCTCGAAAGGCAGCAGCATTTGCCTGAATCTGAAAGAGATCATTTCATTCGACGGCACTTTGTTAAGAAGGTGATACTGGTGAATGAGTACGCCAGGAAGCATCCACACACATTCGGACCAGAAATACTGAGCAGGTTCAGACATTCCTTGCCTCAAATGTTCTTTGTTTCCATTCCCTTCTTTGCCTTTCTGTTGTACCTACTATATATAAGGAGACGGCGCGCGTTTTACTATGTGTCACACGGTATTTTCTCCATCCATTTCTACTGTGCAGCATACATGTTCTTCCTTGGCTTCTCATTGATAGGCTGGGTCGTCGGTAGGCCACTTCTCTTTCAGGGCTTTGCGGCTATCGTTTCTTTTTTCTACCTGTACATGGCTATGCGACGATTTTATAAGCAAAGTAGAGCTAAGACAGTTCTTAAGTATTTGGTACTTACGTTTGTAATGGTCTTTTTCCTTACGATACTTTCCGGGGTTTTTCTTATCAATTCATTATTTGAGGTGCCTTCCGGGCATTAGAATACCTGCCTTCTCTCATCATCGTCGACTCAACCGTATGTCCATATTGGACTAGACGCAGGTGCGCATATTACTATATTCAGCATTTTCCTGGCATTTCCGCTCCGATTCTTCGCTTATTGCAAATGATGTAAAAACTCCTTGATTGTGAATACTTTGTGGAATTCGATTTTAATTTAATTGTTCTTTAATTCATTCATTAAAAGACAATTAT
>CAMPJV010000285.1 GCA_946886975.1 uncultured Taibaiella sp.
AACTTTTTTTTCAACAAAACCAAAAAAGGCTGCCCTTTTGAGACAGCCTCTTTTTGTTTGCATTCGGGACAGTGTCAGCAAACAGGAGGCAAGTACCTTACAGTTGCGCCTACTGGGAGTTTTGCTCGGCCCGGCCGGCCGGGTATGGGATGCGTTCCATTTATGCACATTATAAGCTATTTTCGCGCCCTATATGCACCATTTTCAGGATGCATTATTCAAAAGCCAGTGGCAAAGAGATGAACAAAACGCTATTGATCACCGGAGGTGCCGGATTTATCGGCTCCCATGTAGTAAGACTATTTGTAAATAAGTACCCGGATTACCATATTGTAAACATGGACGCGCTGACCTATGCTGGCAACCTGGAGAACCTGCAGGATATAGAAAATGCGGCTAACTATACATTTATTAAGGCGGACATTACGGAGGCTTCCGTGATGTATGAACTGTTTGATAAGTATAACTTCGACGGCGTTATCCACCTTGCTGCTGAAAGCCATGTAGACAGGTCGATAGTAGACCCTAATGCGTTTATAGAGACGAACGTGATGGGAACTGCTAACCTGCTGAATGCGGCGCGCAAGAGCTGGGCGAGGGATATGACAGCTAAGAGGTTCTACCATGTGTCTACGGATGAAGTGTATGGCTCTCTTGGAGATACAGGGTTCTTTTTAGAGACAACACCATATGACCCTCAGTCCCCGTACTCTGCTTCAAAAGCGGCTTCGGATCACCTGGTGAGGGCGTATGGTAACACATACAAGCTGCCTTTTGTTATTACTAACTGCTCGAACAACTACGGACCTAATCAGTTTCCCGAGAAGCTGATACCGCTGTTCATCAATAACATCTGTAATAGTGTTCCTCTGCCGGTATACGGTGACGGGAAGTACACCAGAGACTGGCTATATGTAGTAGATCACGCAAGGGCTATCGACGTGGTCTATCATGAAGGCAGGAATGGAGAAACCTACAACATTGGGGGCTTCAATGAATGGCAGAACATAGAATTGATAAAGCTGCTTTGCGTGCAGATGGATGAGAAACTTGGGAGAGAGCCAGGCACCTCTGCAAAGCTGATAACCTATATTAAGGACAGGCCGGGACATGACCGGAGGTACGCTATAGATGCAAACAAGATCAAAGACGAGCTGGGCTGGGAGCCATCAGTTACCTTTGAAGAAGGGCTGAGCAAGACAATTGACTGGTACCTGAAAAACAGCGAATGGCTGGAGCACGTGACATCGGGCGACTACCAGAAGTATTACATGACCCAATACGCACATAACTGATGAAAGGAATCATATTAGCCGGGGGATCCGGTACGCGCCTCTACCCTCTTACGATTGCTGTAAGTAAGCAGCTTATGCCAGTGTATGATAAACCGATGGTTTACTATCCGCTGAGTACGCTGATGCTTGCGGGTATTAATGAGATCCTGATCATAACCACACCAGAAGACCAGCCGGCATTTAAGCGTCTTCTGGGTGATGGAAGGCAGGTAGGATGCAGGTTTGAGTATGTAGTGCAGCCTAAGCCTGATGGACTGGCCAAGGCCTTTATCCTGGGTGAAGAGTTCATAGGCAACGACCCTGTCGCGCTTGTGCTGGGAGATAATATATTCTACGGTTCAGGAATGGGCACTTTGCTTGGCGATAAATTAAACCCGGACGGAGCGGTTGTTTTCGCTTACCAGGTGACAGACCCAGAAAGATATGGAGTGGTAGAGTTTGATGGTAACAATAAGGTACTGAGCATAGAAGAAAAGCCGAAGGAGCCGAAGTCGAACTTTGCGGTGCCAGGACTTTATTTCTACGACAACCAGGTAGTGGAGATAGCGAAGAATACCAAGCCCTCACCGAGAGGGGAGTTGGAGATAACCGATGTCAATAAAACATACCTGGCCATGGGCAAGCTGGAAGTGGGTGTGCTGGACCGGGGCACAGCATGGCTGGATACCGGCACCTTTGATTCCCTTATCCAGGCGGGGCAATTCATAGAAGTTATTGAAAAGAGGCAGGGACTGAAGATCGGTTGTATAGAAGAGATCGCCTATCACAAAGGCTGGATAGATGATGAGCAAATGAATAAGCAGGCAGAGATATATGCTAAATCAGGCTATGGGCTGTACCTAAGTAACATCATCCGGAATAAGCTAGCCTTTACATAATATAGCGAGTCTAAATACATGACTCCTTAAAGAGAGTTATCTTTGCATCCCGCTTAAAAGGCGGGATTATTTTTACATACCAATGCTGCTTTACCTTATACCATTTATATCTGCGTTTATCGGTTGGATCACCAACTGGATCGCCATCAAAATGCTCTTTCATCCAAAAGACCCTAAGCGCATCCTGGGTGTGACGTTTCATGGTATCTTTCCTAAAAGGCAACAGCAGTTCGCCACTAAGCTTGGGGCTGTAGTAGCCAATGAACTACTTCATTTTGATGAGATAGCTGAAAGGATAAAAGACCCGGCGCACCTGCGAGAAGTTGCTCCTTTTATCGAAAAGCACATAGACCAATTCCTGCTTGTGAAGCTGAAAGAAAAGCTTCCAGTGATCTCTATGTTTGTAGGTGAGGGAATGATCCAGAAGATTAAAGAGGGCTTGCTCGAGGAGATCGAGATAATGCTGCCAGAACTGATCAACCAATTTACCGGAAAGCTTAGCACGACTATTGACATCGAGAAGATAGTAACTGAGAAAGTGGCCAACTTTTCGTCTGACAAGCTGGAGGAAATACTAGTAAGTATCATGCAGAAGGAATTCCGGTTTGTAGAGATCATTGGCGGTGTGCTGGGCTTTCTCATTGGTTTGGTACAAGTTGTACTCACCCTGTTATCGGTTTAGGTGCAGGCCGGTTCGGCCGACGCGGCAAGAATGATGGTTGTCATTGCAAACCCCTTCTGTTTGCCTAAATTTGTTGAGGAAACAAACGACGCACGATGCCACATTATCATTCTTTAGGTAATATTCCCCATAAGCGACATACTCAATTTCATAAGCCGGGCGGAGGTTTGTATTCAGAGCAACTGTTCAGTACAGAGGGATTTTCCAATAATTACTCCCTTCTGTATCATACCCATCCTCCAACCCAGATCATAAAAGTGGAGGAACCGGTAAACGCCTCACCTACAGCTGCCTCAGATAACATTCTGAAGCATCGAAGCTTCGAGGGCTTCAATGTAAGGCCGGAAGCGGATTACCTGGATAGCCGTAAGATCGTCCTCTTCAATAATGATGTGCAGCTTTCACTGGCGGCGCCACAGGATGGAATATTACATTACTTCTATAAGAATGCAGATGCAGATGAGGTAATATTCGTGCATAAGGGGACAGGAACACTACGTACTCAGTACGGACAGATCCAATTCAGCTATGGTGACTACCTGGTAATACCCCGGGGAACTATCTATCAGATCCAGTTTGATGATGATAACAACCGTTTGTTCATTATTGAGTCCTTCAGTCCTATTACATTTCCTAAACGGTACCTGAGCAAATATGGGCAACTGCTGGAACATGCGCCCTTTTGTGAGCGTGATATACGTCAGCCACAAGAACTGATTACTATAGACAAGAAGGGCGAGTATCTTATTAAAGTAAAAAAGAAAGGGCTTTGCTACAATATTTGGTACGGACACCATCCGTTTGACGTGGTAGGCTGGGATGGCTATGAGTATCCATATGCATTGAGCATACATGATTTTGAACCTATTACAGGC
>CAMPJV010000286.1 GCA_946886975.1 uncultured Taibaiella sp.
GTCTTCAATACCATACAACACAGTAGCCTGGACAGCCGTTGGGGAAACCAATATATCGAGTTACGATGTGGAGATGAGCTATGGCAATACCACCAGCTTTTCAACTCATAGTTCCGTCCTTTCTAGCAATAGCAACAGCTCCATCAGCAGAAGTGTGTTTACCTATGCATCAAATGGAACCACATACTTTCGCTTGAAGGTGTACCACAATAATAATACGATCACGTATAGCACAATAAAGAAAGTAGTCTGGAATGTTGACTACAGCAATTGGTAGCGGAACGACACCCGATAGTTATGAACAAAGGCTGCCATGGCAGCCTTTGTTCATTGCAGTACTGCAGGTAAGAACTAAATTGAGAGGGGTGTTACTACCGGTTTGCGCCAAACATCTTATTGACGGCGTCCATGCGGGACTGTACCTGCAGCTTGGTATAAATATTATTGATGTGCTTGCGGACTGTCTCAATGCTTATGAATAGCTGAGCGGCAATTTCTTTATATCGAAGCCCTTTAGCAAGTAAAGCAAGGAGCTCGTGCTCCCTCGGGGTTAGCAACGTATCCGGAGGTGTCAGTTCTTCAGGCTTACGGAATGTTTCAATCACCCGCCGGGCAATTGTGGCGTTCATAGGTGAGCCGCCAGCGCTAAGGTCATGAATAGCTGCTATGATCCTGTCAGGGTCATCCCCCTTTAGCAGATAGCCGGAAGCGCCTGCTTTCAGCGCTTTGAATATATTGTCATCGTCCTGGAAAATAGTACACATCATAAACTGCATCGCCGGATGCTTCTTCTTCAACTGCGCCACGCACTCAATGCCGCTTATGCCTGGAAGGTGAATGTCCATCAGCACAACGTCTACAGGATTTTCTGACAATTCGATCAGCGCTTCTTCTGCATTACTGAAGCTATATACACACAGAAGGTCCTCCCGGGCCTGAACCAATGCGGCCATTGCTTCCCGCAGATCTTGTATGTCTTCTACTATCGCTACATTGATCATCTAACAAAGTTCTAAATCGTCCTAAACCAAAATACTACACTAAAGTGGTATTTTTTTCAGCGGAAAGGGATGTGTCGGCAAGAGCAACCGATAGTTCCAATGCCGTTCCCATGCTGCCAGTTTCAATGACCAGTTCACCACCGATAGCTTTTGCCCTAAGCTTCATGCTGGCCAGGCCATTTCCCGACCTATGATGTCCGGCTATGCCTTTTCCATCATCCTTAAGAGATATCCGGAGAACTCCGCCCGCGTAACTGAGTGTAAACACAACGGCGGTGGCCTTTGCATGCTTCACCACGTTGTGAAGCGCCTCCTTTACAATTAGCACTATACTACGCCGGAACAGGCTGTTCACGAACACATTCTGAGGCACCTCAACAAAGACCGTTTCCAGCTCTAACTCATGACTTTCCAGGTATTCCGACGCATAACGCCGAACGTATGCGGTGAGGTTCTCCAGTTGGTCGTTCTGGCTGTTCATGGTCCAGATGATCTCGTTTACATTGGCAAGTACGCCTGATGCCGCATCTGCTATTTTCCTGAGTTTGGCGTGATCGGCATGGTCGCCGGAGGCAGGCTGCAGCAATGCGTGGCTGAACAATTTAATCTTTGTCAGCTCGGCACCGATGTCATCATGCATTTCCCTGGCGATCCTGGTCCTCTCTTCTTCCAGCAACCTGAACTGCTCGAACTGGTTCTTGATGGCAGCGATCACCCCCGCAATTCCTTCCAGGGCGTGCAGATCATGTGCCAGGAGCCTAGAAGCTGCGAGCGGTAACACCTCCACCTTTCTCCCAGCAAACAAGAAAGCCGTAAGTTCACCCCGGACTATTACCGGTGTGAGTACAAAGAATCTTGTTCGTAGCTTATCAACGAGCAATTCCGTCAAAGGGCTCGTTTCAGACTGGCTGTTTACCAGCAGTGATCTTTTTTCAGAAACAAATTTGTGGGGAAGCCTAATAATCTCTGAGCTCAGTTCTTCAGTGTCCCTTGCAGAATAGCCCTTTAGGTGGGCAGGCACGAAACTATCCGGTTCCCCTGCAGGCAGGAGCATGAGAGAGTGGTTCATTTGCATCTGCACATTTACCTGCTCTGTAAAATGGTCGTAGAGGTCTTCCGGCTGAGTAATTTGCTTATGCTGCTGTAGTCCTGCTATCAGGCTAAAGCCTTTTTTCATTTGCTTTATCTCGTTGGCCATTTCGGCCAGCTTGTATTCCAGGGCGATAATAGCGCCGGAAAGCTCGTTTACCTGTGCCCTGTAGTAGGCTACTTCCTTTTGAGGGTTTTCATTACCTGCATTATTCATGGTCGTTCCTTCAGCGGTCGTTTATTCACTGAACATGCATAGTACACCTGTCCAGTCGAGCGGCTGCATCCTGCCTCCTATCCTGGCTACCTCCACCCCCGAATAAAATCCCATCAGGGGCACTGCCCCGCCCATTATCTTCTGCACTTCTTCCGCATCTTCAAAGTCGCCGCCGGAGTAGGGCTTCGCTCTTCCCGCGCAATTGATGTAAAAAGAGAATATTGGTTTAGATCCGTTTACCTTAACCCTCAGGTCCTCAATGCCGGTTTTTATATACTTCATGTCTACGCTCCGCCGCATGAGCTGCACCTCATCGCCTGCCCGGAGGTCCGGTTCAAACATGATGAGCGATTTTCCAGGTTCATCTACAGCAAGCGTGAGGCGGTTAGCGTAATCAGTTTCTTTAAAAGGACCGAACTTGTCGCCTTTGTTAACGCCCAGGGTAACGAACAGGGCAAAGTCCTTCCATTTTATACCATGGTTTTGTCCCAGCAGTTCGTCAACCACTTCCAAAGCCGGCTTGTTATCGATCTCAGAAACTACCGGCCCGTGAGATTTCGTGATGGTGAGATATGCGCTCGATGGCTTGCATCCGTGCATGATCGTTGTATGCATGCTGCACTTTCCGCCAATAACCACTGCCACGGCATTCTGCGTACGTACTTCGTTATTATAGAACTGATAAGTAGTATTGAGCTGCATGTCGGCCAGCAGCCCGCCTCCGGCACATGTAACAGCGGCCGGAATGTATGGCTCAAGACCAGCAAATAGTAGCGAGGCGAAGTTCAGCATCGGGGGAGCAGACTGCTTTGATGAATCGTAAAATACCAGTAACGCCTTTTCCGTGTCATCGGATGCCCCCTGTATCTGCAGACCCAGTCCCTCTCCGGCCTTATGCTCGTCAAGATTGAGCCCCGGCTGTGCAAAGGTCTTAAAGCTGATACTATCGGAGGAGAAGATCGTGACGGCAGCTTCATAGCCTTCGTACCCGATGAAGTCATCTGTAATAATGCCAATAGCAGAACCGCCAGCCTTGGGTATATCTCCAACCACGGACTGAACCCCATTGAGGAACTCGTAGGGGTTATGCTTACCACTGCAGAAGATAAGAGCGAAATCAGGACGTGTAATATTCCCCTTTTCTAAAGCGATACTCGCAGCTTCAACACCTGCCTTCGCTGAATGGGTCATATTGCTGTGACCCACTCCAATCCTTGTTGTCATAAAACAGATATTTTCTAAATGTATGCTTTCTTCAGGTGAAATGCTAACAACTTCGTTGCTCGTTGCTCGTTGTGCGGGGCAAGTGTTGTCTGAACTATGAGCTGTTCAAGTGGGTGGATGGAGATTGTAATGACACAACTCTGAAGACTGGGGAATACGACCAGGTAGTCAGGAAGACTATGCCGAACATGACTGT
>CAMPJV010000287.1 GCA_946886975.1 uncultured Taibaiella sp.
TTTCGGCAAGACGCTGGTTTGGGTCATACTGTTTGTGATCATCGGCTATGCACTGGCAAAAATCGTGATAAGTGAACGGGCCGGATTTTTCAGAAGGACAAAAGCTGCTGATGATGAACAGGTAAATATAAATGAAGTTCCGGCGGAGGACCTGATGGATGTCAATTGGAACGAATACCTTAGGAAAGCTACTGAGGAAGGGAATATGCGGCTCGCAATTCGTTATAGCTACATGCTCATGCTTCAGTTGATGCAGAAAAGACAGATAATCAATTACCGCCCCGAGAAAACGAATTACGATTACTACTACGAACTAAGTAACAGCACTTACAAGTCCCCCTTTCGCCAGCTCACACGGCAGTACGAGTACGCCTGGTACGGCAATTACCCTGTAAGTCAGACTGCATATCAGGAATACCTGCAGGCGTTTGAGTTACTAAAAGCCCGTCTCCATCAGCCATGAGGGTTTGCGGACTTATCCTTGTGGTCTTCTCCATGCTGCTGACAGCGTGCGATAATCCCTTTAACAAGAAGACCAACTGGTCCGTCACCCTGGATAAAGATGACAAGAGGCCATATGGCAGCTACCTTGCCTTCGAGTCACTGAAGTATATATTTCCTCATAGCAAGATCAGTGAACTTTCTTCAGGCTTCCGCTATAGCAGTATAGACGAGGAGATGGCCAGCAACACAGATGGTCCATCGCTGTTTATTGCTGTTGGCCTCGACTTCTATCTGACGCGGCAGGAGCTGAGGCAGCTTTTGTCCTTCGCGCAGCAGGGTAATGAGGTGATTGTGTTCTCAAGAGCTTTAGACGAAAAACTGGAGAAGTTTCTCAAGTGTTCTATCCGGAACAACGGCGCGGAAGAAGTTGCGCTCACTAAACAAAATAGCGGCTCAGAGAACTTAAAAGCGCTCACAATAAAAAATGATGCACATACCTATGGTTACCAGGGAAGATCTATTAGTGCATCTTTTGCTATACAGCCCGTGGATACAACGGTTGCGGACTCCGCAGATCTGGCATATGCAGAGGCAATGCAAACAACCATTTTCTACCTCTCAGATACCCTCGGCCATATAAAGGAAGAGCCGAACATAATCAGGTACGCCATCGGGAAAGGACACCTTACGCTCCATGCCGGTCCGCTCACCATGAGCAACTACTTCCTACTTCAGGAAGGCAACAGGAGATACCTGCAGGCGCTATGGCAAACATTTCCCACGAACATTGCCCGCATCTACTGGAACAATTACTTTAAGCGCAGCACAAAAGCGGCAGATCTTGGCGTACTGCTGAAGTACCCTGCTACCCGCTGGGCCTTCATACTCGCTGCCTTAGCGCTGCTCATGTACATCCTGTTTGAGGGCAAAAGGAAACAAAGGGTCATCCCTGTCATACCACCGCTTGAGAATACCTCCGTTTCATTCGTCGAAACTGTAGGCCGCTTATATCATAGCCGGTCCGACCATTCCAACCTTGGTGAAAAGATGATCCAGCACTTCCTCGAATGGGTAAGAAGTCATTATTTCATTAATACAAATAAGCTCGATGATCATTTCAGGCAGCAGCTCATCGTAAAATCCGGTCTACCTGAAAGCGTCATTGTATCTTTAATGGAAATGATCAGGGAAATTCACGTTGAGCGTAAACCTATCGACGATAAGGAACTCTATCATTTACACAATACCATACAGCAGTTTTATAAAAGCAACAGGTCATAATGGAAGCCCCTGAAACACAACAATCAAGCACCAGCCCCCTCGTACAACTCATTGAAACAGTACAGGACAGGATTCAGCAGGTCATCGTAGGACAGCACTCTATGATAGAGCTACTGCTCGCCGGGCTGTTGGCTGATGGACATATTCTTATAGAGGGTGTGCCGGGAGTGGCTAAGACGCTTACCGCAAAGCTTGTGGCAAAGCTCGTCCATGCGCAGTTCTCCCGCCTGCAGTTTACCCCGGACCTGATGCCCAGCGATGTACTGGGAACTAACATCTTCAACCCACAGACAGTCAGCTTTCAGTTCAAGCCCGGTCCCATTTTTGCCAACATGGTCCTGATCGATGAGATCAACCGTGCCCCGGCTAAGACACAGGCGGCGCTCTTCGAAGTGATGGAGGAAAGGCAGGTCACTGTAGACGGCATCACCCACAAGATGCAGTACCCCTTCATGGTCATTGCCACTCAGAATCCCATTGAGCACGAGGGAACGTATAGGCTGCCGGAGGCGCAGCTGGACAGGTTCCTTATGAAGATCACTGTGGGATATCCTTCGCTTGAAGACGAGGTGAAGATCCTCGGCATGCATAATGATCATGTCATGACCGACATCCTCAGCGCAGTTGAACCTGTTATCACACCTCAGGTCCTGGCTCGTGCCCGAACGGAAGTGGCTCAGATACATATTGAACCAAAGCTCCTCGAGTTCATCGCACGGATCACATGGGAAACAAGAAATGATAAGTCGCTCTACATTGGCGCGTCGCCCAGAGCTTCTATTGCACTCCTGAAAGTCTCTAAAGCGCTTAGTGTGCTGCGAGGCAGGAACTTTATTATCCCTGAAGACGTAATCTATGCCGCTCCTTCAGTGCTGCGTCACAGGATCAGCCTCACCCCGGAGCGTGAAATGGAAGGATTGACGCCGGACGATGTACTGAAGGAGATCATCAGCAGAATTGAGATCCCGAGGTAATTATTATTAGCAAGCTACACAACCCCTGTACTCAATCCTTCGATAGCCAACGCAATCGTGATTGCACATGTCTTTCATCCTAACAACTAACCTGTATTTATGAAGAAATCAGTTTTACTCTTTACTGCGATCTCCGGCCTTTCTTATCTTTCCCTAACAAGCTATTCAACAGGTCTGGCTACTGCTCTTCCAAGTATCGGCAACAGAACTGGCAGCGGAGGCGTTACAGCCAACTGCGCCGGGTCAGGCTGCCACGGTTCTATCGATCCGAATATCTATATCTATTTTACGTTCAGGGATAAGTTCTCGAGCACCCCGGTCACAAATGGCGAGTATAAGCCGGGCAAAACCTATGAGGTAAACATCAACCCTAAATACCCAAACAACACCTCAGCACTCTTCGGCTTTCAGCTCACAGTGGTACGCGTGTCAAATAATGCCGATCTGGGCAGCACTATTGTCGCGCCAGCCAATACGCACATCACCACAGTCAACAACATCAAGGTACTGGAGCATAGTACTCCTCTTGGGGGCGCGGGACAGGCTTCCATCACATTCGACTGGACAGCGCCTCCGGCGGGAACCGGCAAAATAAGGTTCTACGCTATTGCCAACGCAGTAAACTTCAACGGAGTCGCTGACATCAACGACAGAGCCGTCGCTCTCAGCTGGGACTACAGTGAGGGACCCGCTTCGGTCACAGCGCTTTCTGAGCGGATAAGGATCACTGCCTACCCCAACCCTGCGACAGACCATTTCAATCTCAGGTTTGATGATGCGGAGAAAGGAGACTACACCATCAACGTCATAGACCCTGTTGGGAGAAGTATCTACTCCGGTAGCCTCTCCCTATCTAACACCAGCGCCAACACAACTATATCTGTCACCAATTGGGCTTCCGGTTTATACTTTGCGCAGATAGAAAATGACGGGGCGTATCGAATGATGGCAATATCGAAGCAATAGTTACATACTTCACATTCATTCCCGGGCCGCTGTCAG